>NZ_JAPVZL010000010.1:0-93986 GCF_041432365.1 Streptococcus sp. 20925_1_69 | reverse complement strand
CCTTTGTCAGTAACAACAGCTTCTGGTAATGCCGGTTGAACTGCGGGTTCTACCAGATTACCACCAACGGGTACTGTATGTTTAGGCTTCTCTGCTTTAGGAGCCTCGTCTGGAACAGTACCTACAGGTTCAGTGTATGCTTGTTTTTCATGAACTGCTGGCTCTACAAGGTTTGCTCCTATTGGTTGCGTATAGTCAGGTTTGTCTACTTTAGGCGCCTCGTCTGGGACTGTACTTACAGGCTCAGTGTATTTAGGTTTCTCAGCTTTAGGCGCTTCATTAGGGATACTTACCTGAGTTTCAGATACTGGAACATTCTTTGTCCCCTCATCCTTATGTTGAATTTCTGAAATTGCATTATCATCAAGGGATAAGTATCCAATATAACGATATCCAGTAATTTGAACTACTCCTTCATTACTTGGAGCTTTCAAAGGATTGCTTATATCGAGAGCTTGCATACTAGAAAGACTAATCAGTCCGATAGTAGTAACTAAGAACAGACTAGCAACTTTTTTCTTTTTATGAACTAAAAGAACTAAACTACCAACAGCTAATAGACCTAAAGCTGTAAGCACAGAAGTCGATGAACCTGTTGCAGGAAGAGCTTCCTGCTGATAAATAAGAGCATAACTTGCTTCATTATCAGTAGGAATTCCTGCTTGAATCTTGCTTTGTTCTTCCTTTGTAAGAGCGTTTTTTTCAACATAGTGATAGGTAGAAGCATGAATGACTGACGGTGCAACCAAGACACTTCCGAGTAACACCGAACCAACAATCCCACAGATTTTTCGGATCGAAAACCGTTCTTTTTTAAATAATGACAAGCGTAATCACCTTCTTTAATTTTATTTCCTAACAGTAAACACTATTTTTTATTCTCAAAAATTGAACTTCTAAAATCATCGGTTTTATCTAGATAAGCCTTAAATATTGCTTTCTTCAACTTATGAACTGCACTGTCAGTCTCAGGATTATAGTTATTCCAATAATAATAATTACGTTCTTCTGCATCCTGTAGAACAGCTTCATCCATTAGTTGTTGTAAATCATTTACTCTTTGAATGGTCTTGGTGGCATTACTCATCCATGATTGCGTCGGATCTTTAAAAGTAACTTTAGTTAAATGATTAAACTGAGCAATGCGCTCTTGATACATAGCTTTTTTAAAGGCTGCCCAAGATGGATACTTACCATCAAATAGCTTTTCTAAAACAAGTTTATCTGTCACCAATCCTCGTTCTTTACCATAAATAGTTATTTTTTTACCATTTTGTTTAGCAAGGTCTTCATATTGATTTGAAATATATGGTACCATACCATCTTTAAAGCCTTTAGCAGCCAAGAGTTCATAAGCCATACGACGGCCCATCAAGTCGCCAGGTGTTCCTATATCACTACTTAATGCTGCATAAATCGGCGCAAATAATTTAATAGTGAAGTAGCCATTTCTTTCATATTCTTTAGACTTGTACTCACGAGCTGATAAGATATTATGGTCAATCAAACTATCAAAGTTAGTCAATTGTTGGGCCTCTTCTTCTGTCAATGTTTTGACTACGTTAGTGGCGTAAACCTCATTTCCATCTGCTGGATCTTTCACATACTTATTCTCAATTTTTCTGAGAGCTTCCATTTTCTGATAAACATTCAGTTTCTTAACGATTGATTGTCCTTCAAGATATTCCAACATATAAACGACATCAAACATATTGTGGACATATTGCTTCAAATCATCAGAGTTTTTAAATCTCGTAGTTGGATCAAGTATTTGTAATCGTTGTCCTTCTGTACTATCAGATTTTGAATGTTTCAAGATTGAGTTAATGGTAATGGTCGCATCATCTGGATGGTCTGGTGCTTGTAATAAGCCTTTAGCAAAAAACTCTGGTCCCAAGCCACTTCTTCGACCATAGCCACCAAGATAAATTTCCCTATCAGAGTTATGTGTCATTTCATGAGTATATGTTACCGCACCAGATTTATCTAACATACGATAAGCCATGTAGTAGAATGCGTCACCCGTTGCATATGCACCATTAGCATTGTGAACAACATTATTTCCAGCAGGGCCAAAGAAGTTTTTAATAGCTGGATGATTAGTTTCAAAATTAGCTTCTTGTAACTTATTATCTTTATCATTTCCAAATCTAAATGCATCATAGACTGGGACACTTCTAAATAATTTTTCTTTATTTTCTTTATCTAGAATTTTATACCAATAATCATAATGATCTCTAAATCGTTTAGCCGCTTCTTTTGCATTATCTTCTACAAATTTATTTAATTTCTCTCCCTTAGGATGTTCAGGACTTCTATATCTATCATAAGCACCAAATCCTATAGTTGAAATATTGGCGATCATAAATATCATTTTTTCTTCTGGTAAAGTTAATAACGGTAAGACCATACTTTGATATTTCCATGATGGACTAGTTAATCTATCATAAACACCTATAGAGTGTTCTGTTCCTTGTTCTGACTGCTTAGAACTTACTTCAGGAATAGTAGATTTTTCTTCAACTATATAAGCTTTAGATTGTTTTTTAAACCAGTCGTTATTAGAAGTAGTTGGTAGAAATACTTTTCTATAACCTTCTAATGCTTTAAATAAACTTTCAGTTCCATAATTTTTCGCTAATAATACATTATAAGTAATTACATTATTTTTCGCTAATAAATTATTAAAGCCAGACTTACCTAATTCAATAACATTATCTAATGCAGAACTATTAGACTTACCGAAGAAATCTAAATGATATAATACTAAATCTTTAGCACTCGCATTATCATATTTAAAATTATACCAACGTTCTAGATAAGTTAAACCTAGAAGTAACGCTTCTTTATTATTCTTAATTTTTTCTATTACATAATTATCAATTATTGAATTACTATTTTCAGCTATTGCCGCATCAGCAGAAAGAAGTTTTGATAAACTATCTTCAATGTTTGCTTTTGTTTTGTCGAATTGTTCATCTAGATATAATTCAGTTAATTTTATGTCATTAGAAATATCTAAGACATTTCTAACTCCAGCTGAACTATATTGAACAGATTTCAGGTCATTTAAAACAGCGTTTACAATATTATCATAATTATGCAACAGCGTATTAGGTGTGTATATTAATTTTGTATTAGCTATTTCATATTCTGCTACTTTAGAGAAATCTTGTAGATATTTTATATTTAATGTTTGAGAAGTATTATCTGAATAATGAAGTAACAGCTTATTAATACTAGCTTTATGTTTATTAATATCAGAAATTACTTCTTTCTCATGCATCGGAACTACAGACACAAGCTCTTTAGTAAATAAATCATTATTAGTGTCCACTAAATTACCATATTTAACAATTGTCTCTCTATTATAGAAAGGTAATAGTTTCTCAATATTTTTATATACTTTCAACCTAGAAATATCAGCATCTTTTAAATTTCTATAATCCGTTTTATATTTAGAAGAGAAGTTAAAGTCTTCTGTTTTAATATCATTTTTATGAACAAGTTCAGCTTTTTTCTCCAGAACTTTATTATTTTCTAATACAGTTCCTCTTTGCATTTCTGAATCTCTACTTAGTACTTCATCATCTACTTGTACTACATTGACTACCTTATTATTTTTATTACTATAAGTGTTAGTTGCTCTTATTCCTTTAAAATCATAACCAGCAATAGCATTACCGTTCGTAACATTAACGTCACTTAATACATTTGTAAGTTGACCTGAGTTTCTTTCATCTGATGATTCTCTATCCCAAAGATACCCTGCAACTCCTCCAACATAACCAAAATGTTTTACATTATTAAGATTTCCTTCAACATAACTATTACTAATTGTCGCTTTTTTATCAACAACACCTGCTATACCACCAACAACCTGGTCTCCTGTATTAGCATTTGTCGCCATATCGATAGATGAAATTGATCTATCAATCAAAGCACTAACTCCTGAAAGTTTTCCTACTAAACCACCTATTTGATAAGTAGCTCTTGTATCATAAGTATTCGTTATTCTACCAGTAAAACTACTATTAGAAATTGTAGAGTTAGTTACTTGTGAAACTAAACCACCCATGCTACGTTCACCAGCAATTACACCAGATGAGTGAACATTTGTAATTGTAGTACCATTATTCGCCTCTTTAGCAATTGTGGCAGCATCTTCTTTAGAAGAAACATTTACTTCTTTTATTGAAAGATCTCGAATATTAGCATGATTTAAAACATTAAATAACGGTTTTTTCAGATTATATATAGCATAGTTCTTATCATTGTTTGAACCTATTAATGTACCACTAAATTCGTGATTAATATAACTTTCTTTACCATCTGGAAGATCTACTTCACGAGCATCTATAGTCGCCCCTAGGCGGAACGTACCATGTGGGTTACTATTCATAGCATCTACTAGATTTTTAAATGATGTATAAACTCCATTTTCACTACTTACCGTCTTAGGTAGGTAGTAAGTATAATTTTCTAAAGTACTATTGTTTTCGTATTGAATTAAATCATTAGCTTGTCCTACAATTTTATAAACATCTTGATTATCTTTTCTAACGCTCTCAATACTCTTAACTGGCAACATAACATCTTTAAAGTTCTCTGATTTTACTTTCATAAAGTAATCAGTTGGAGTAGTTGGAACACTCGCAAGTGAAGTTACATGTCGATATTTATTATTTTCTACTGTATATAATTCCACGTTTGAAACATTTCTAAGTTCTAGTTTCTTGTCGACTTGTTTTTCTTCTTTAATTTTATCTTTAGGACGTTCCGCTTCCCCATTTGTAGGACTTGCCTCATTTTCATGTTTAGTCTCTTCTGCACTTGCTTGTTCGATTTTACCAGTATATTCTTTCGGTGCTTCTACTTTCTCTGGCTCGACTATCGCTCCAGCTTGTACACCTGTGTATTCTGGCAGTGGGGCTACTTGCTCCGGTTCAACGACCGCTCCAGCTTGCACACCTGTGTACTCTTTGGGTGGTTCTACTTGTTCCGGCTCAACGACTGCTCCGGCTTGCACGCCTGTATATTCTGGTAGTGGGGCTACCTGTTCTGGTTCACCTTTATCACTTACCACAGTATCTGGCGACTCTGGTTGAACCTCAGTCTCACCTTTGTCAGTCACAACCGCTTCCGGTAGCTCTGGTTGGACTGCTGGTTCGCCTTTGTCAGTTACAACTGCTTCCGGTAACGCTGGCTGAACTTCTGGTTCACCCTTGTCTGTAACAACTGCTTCGGGTAACTCTGGTTGGATTGCAGGTTCAACTACTGCCCCTGCCTGGGGACCTGTGTATTCTGGTAGTGGTGCTACCTGCTCTGGTTCAACAATAGCTCCGGCTTGTGGTCCTTTATATTCTGGAAGCGGTGCCACCTGTTCAGGTTCACCTTTATCACTTACCACAGTATCTGGCGACTCTGGTTGAACTTCTGGCTCACCCTTGTCAGTCACGACTGCCTCTGGTAACGCTGGTTGAACTTCTGGTACGCCTTTGTCGGTTACAACTGCCTCTGGTAACGCTGGCTGAACTTCTGGCTCACCTTTATCGCTTACAATTGCTTCTGGTAACTCTGGCTGAATTGCCGGTTCACCTTTATCTGTTACAACTGCTTCTGGTAATGCAGGTTGGACTACGGGTTCAACAATAGCTCCAGACTGTACCTCACCATGTTCTGCACCAGTCTTAGGTTGTTCCTTCATTACTTGAGCTTTTTTAGTACCTTTTTCGACTATTCTTAAAACAGGCGCAGTCGTTGAGGTTGAAATAATTTCTCTAGAAACTTCTTCCTTGTTTACAGAGAATATTCTGACGACTTCAACTTTCTTACCTAATTTGCCTTCTTGTTTTACTCTTACAGTTCCTTCAGCTAAATCAGGATTCTCCTGAACTTCTTCTTGAAAATCTATTTTTGTTTCTATAGTTTCATCACGATATAAGAGTTCAGGTTTGTTCAACTGACCTGATAGAACTTCATCTTGTGGATTTAGTGTATTTACCCCAGTCTTTTCTTTTGGAGCAATCTTCTCGTCTTTCTTCGTTTCTAGATTCTTATGTTCGGCTAATTGTTCTTGAGAATTTGAAGATTGTTTCTCTTCTTTTCTTGGATTGGTTAATTCTGTAGAGAGAGTTTTTTCAACTACTTGGACTTCTGTGGATTTAGTTGAAGAAACAAGTTTTTCTTTCTGAATAGTTTGTACCTTTGATGGATTCTCTACAAAATTCGGTGTAACATTATAATCCACCTTTTGTTGAGTTTTGGGAGTAACTACTGATTTCTCTTGATCACTTACTTTAGATTCAGAAGTTATGTTCCCCTCTTTGATATATCCAATATAAGTGTAACCTGAAATGTCTTTAGGAAGAGGTAATTTTTCTCCAGAGGTCAATTCATAGTCCGTATTATAATTCAGTAAAAGATTATTTTCTAAAGCATGAGCCGATATAAGAACACCATTTCCTATTCCTGCAACCAATACTAAATGTAATACTGTTTTATTCTTAACTTTTTTCTTAGAAACGGCAAAAATTAAAATCCCTAGAGCAGCTAAGCTAGCACCAGCAACCAAGGTTTGCATATCATTCTTGCTTCCAGTATTTGGCAATTCTCCCAATTGATTCTGGGAACTTAATTTATAAACAAGATAATAAGTCTCATCATCATTCTCCACGTATGTCGGAATATCATAGACAAGCTGCTTCTTGTCTTCTGATGATAACTCTGACTCTGTCACATATTTATAGTGAACACCTTTAGTCTCTTGAGCTTCTACAGATGAACTACCTAATACAGACATAAAAAATAAACTTGAAATCGTCGCAGATACAAGTCCTACTGATAATTTTCTAAATGAAAAACGCTGCTGTTTTTCACCAAAATACTTTTCCATGATTCCTCCTTGAAATAAAATTTATATTTATGTTACGAAGACCTTTAATATATTAGTGTATTATCTATAAAAAAGGCGTCACACTTTAATTATACTCTTAATTTACCAAAAAGTCTTAAAATTGGGTTGCGTTTTCATACTTTGTTTTATATATAAAATACCAAGTAGTAGTTTTGCAACTCCCTATTATTTTTTTCATAAAAGAACACCTACCATGGCATTTCCACGGTAGGTGTTACTTATATCAATAATCGTTCTAAAAATGGTTTGATGCAGTTGAGGAGAATTCCTTCTATCCAGCTTTCCTGTGCTGAGGATAAATGTTCTGTCTGAAGGCTTTCTTTTAGAAAATCTCGGACTTGTTCTGGTGAGATTTCAAACTCAAAGGCTTTCATTTTATAGAAAAAGTCAAGCAGATGATCTGACAGATATTCAGTCGAAAAAGGTACTTCTCCGCTTTTTCGATATTCTAATAAGAGCCGAGCAAATCTGGATTTTTCTTCAGGTAGATCACGAAAATAGGCATTGAGGAGCCAGGTCTGCTTCTGCTTTCTTTCAATTGGATCTTGGGGTGCAATTCGTTGGTCTTTTTCCAACTCTTTTTGGTATTGTTTGGCCTTGATAGCCCGTTCTGTCCGATTTTTACCAAAAAGAATTTTCTCCCACTTTCGTTCTTCTTGAGTCAGTGTCTCTGTAAAGCCAAAGTAATCTTGATAGGCACGCTCTGCTGGGCCCATAGCTAGAACCAGATTGTCTGCATATTGCTTGGCGATTTTATCCCTCTTCTTGCGTTCTTTCTCTGCCTGGATACGGAGTTCTTGTTCGTAGTCAATTTTCTCCTTGCCTAGCTTGACAAGGTAGAGTTGGTCATCTGATTTTCCAAGTAAAAAGGGTTTGATACACTTTTCAAGGACTTCTTCCATCCGAGCCTTCTTCTTGGGCTCTGCCTTGGTCCAACTTCCTCCTTGAAAGACTTCTAAGAAAAGCTGGTAGTCTCTCTCAGGTGCAAATTGATTTCCACGATTGGGTTTAAAAACACCTTTTTTCCAGAGCCACTTTAGAAGACGCTCGTCAAAGTCACTTTTATTGACCTTGATTTTCTCCTTTTTCTGGGCTTTTCTGGTCAGATTTTCAACCTTTCTGAGCAGTTTTTCTTCCTCTTCCAGTTGCTGGTCAAGGGACAATCGATGAAAATGACGAACACAGTCGCTACCAATTGGAAAGAGGCGTTGACCTGTGACACCGTTAAAGAGTTCGTAGGCGTACTTGATGGCATTTCCACAGACACAATTGCTACGGCCAATACCGTTAAAAATCAGGGAAACTTCATTCCATTCCTTGGTAGCTTGTTCCCAAGTATCAGCTTTTGAAGCCTGTAAAACCGCATCGTGCAGGGATTTTCTAACTGGAAGTGTCATGAGGTCTCCTTTCTAAATTATACTTTTACAACTTGAACCTCGTCTTTACCGAGTAAAATCAAGTATTTCTCTATATTTTCAATCGAATAGGCTCGAGATAAAGCCTCTCCGTATAAGGCTAACTGACCACGATAGCGGTCTATGAGTTGACTTGGTTCATCATAGCGGTCTGTCTTATAGTCGAACAGAACAATTTTGTCTTCGTAAAGTAGATATCCATCAAGGATACCACGGACAACAAAGTCTTCCTGACTCTTTTGGTCGCGTTTGAGCATGGAAAAAGGTTGCTCGCGGTAGAGATGGCTGGTATTAGCAAGACTCTCCTGACCAAGTGCTGTATCAAAGAATGCGAGAATTTTAGAAAGATTGATCTTGTCTCTCACAGTTGGACTAGTCTGAACTTGTTTGAGAGTTTCTGTTAGGCTAGCAAGCGTTGGTCGCTGGCTGAGGTCAATTCTCTGCATGAGTTCGTGGGTAGCACTACCAATCTCAGCTCCTGTTACCTTTTCTTTGCTTGAAAAATCTGGCAAATCAAAGCTGATTTTCTTGCCTACTGACTGACCTTGACCTGCAATCTCAACACCATCCATATCCATAACAGGTTCGTAAAATTTCTTGATTTGACTTGGGGTTTGAACGCTAGGAAGTTCAATGGCTGCGCGGTGAAGAGTATTATAGACTTCCACCTCTTTCAGCATTTCAAGGGCTTCTTTGATAGTTTCTGACTGACGGTTATCTGCTTGAGAGCTATCTTGTAGAGGGCTCTTGTTTTCCAACTCTCCGATAGCTTCTCTGGTCAACTGATCTTCTCCAACAAAACGATAGCTAAAGTTGAGATAATCCTTGGCAAACACTTTACTGATAGCCCACATCCAATCTTGGAAATTCCTTGCTTGCAGTCTAGTATTGCTATTTAGTTTTCCATTTTTAGCTACTGGGTATTCCTTGGCTTCCAGCTTTTCACGAGATCCCTTGCCGACAAGATAGAGCTTTTTCTCAGCCCTCGTCATGGCAACATAAAGGAGACGCATCTGCTCTGAATAGCTTGCTAGCTGTAATTCCTCTTCGTTCTGCCTATAGGTCAAGCTAGGAATGGAGAGTTTGATGGTTTTAGGATAGTGATCTTCCACTGCTCCTGTCTCCATTTTAGCAATGTATTTGACACCTAGTCCATTTTTACGGCTGAGAATGACTTCTGACATAGAGTCTTGCTTGTTAAAGTCTTGATCCATATTGAGGATAAAGACGTAAGGAAACTCTAGCCCTTTACTCTTGTGAATGGTCGTGAGCTCTACTGCATCTTTTGGCGGTGCGACTGCCACGCTTGCAAGATCGTGCTGGGCTTCTAGGACCTTGTCAATCATGCTAATAAAACGTGACAAGCCCTTGAAATTGCTCTTTTCAAATTGATCAGCACGCAGTGCTAGTGCGTAGAGATTGGCCTGTCTAGCAGGACCATTTGGCAAGGCTCCAACATAGTCATAATAAAAGCGGTCGTTATAAATCTTCCAAATCAGGTCATAGAGGGAGTGGGTTTTGGCATACAAGCGCCAAGAAGCCAAGATATCCATGAATTGCTTTAGTTTCTCAGCTAGAGCTGAGTGAATCAAGACTTTTTGACTACTTACCTGTTTTTGAGCATTGACTAGCTTATCATAGAGATTCTCTTGGATTTTGTCCTCTGCTTTCTGAAGAGACAAACGTGCCAACTCGTCCTCATCAAAACCAAACATTGGAGACTTCATAAGGGCAACCAAGGCGTAGTCTTGCAGGGGATTGTGAATGACACGAAGGGTGTCTAGCATGACTTGCACTTCTAGGGATTGGAGATAATTGTTTTGCTCTCCGTCGGTTTTGACAGGAATCCCGTACTCAGACAGGGCTAGAAGAATCTGGTCATTACGACTGCGACTGGAGGTCAGAAGGGCAATTTCTTTAAAGGCAACACCTTGTTCCTTATGGAGTTTAAGGATTTCCTTTATGACCAGCCGCATTTCGCCTGTTAGTTTCGTTTCTGTTTGACTCTCTTCTTCCTCACCTGTATCGTCCTTGTCGTAGAGGAGAAATTCTGCCTTGTTGTCTGGATTGGGAGTCAGTTTGGTATTGGCAAAAACAAGCTGGTGCATGTTATCATAGTTGATTTCGCCGACCTCTTGGTCCATAAGACGTTCAAAAACATCATTGGTTGCTGACAGTACTTCTGAGCTACTACGAAAATTTTCCTTGAGGAGAATCAGCTTGCCCTCTTTTGGATTTTGCGCATAGCGTTGGAATTTCTCATTGAAAATCTGCGGGTCTGCCTGACGGAAACGATAGATGGACTGCTTGATATCTCCTACCATAAAGCGATTGTGACCATTAGACAGCAATTCCAACATCCGTTCTTGAATGTGGTTGGTATCCTGATACTCATCGACCATGACTTCGTGGAAGCGATCCTGATAAGCCTCACGAACTTGCGGGAATTTCTCTAAAATCTCAATGGTGTAATGGCTGATATCAGCGAATTCAAAGGCATTTTCCTGGCGTTTTCTCTGACGATAAGCTTCCACAAAATCGCTCATGAAAGATTGGAAGGTTTTAGCTAGTTCCCATGTATCTCCATGATAACGTTCTTGATAGTCGAGAATGGTTATCTGATCTGCTAGTTGTCCTAGTTTAGAAAACTGGGTCTTTCTTTCTTCGTTGTAGGCATCAGCCAGGGGCTTCAAATCAGCCTTGCGACTGGCATTCGTCAGAGCTCGACCATTTTTCTCTTTCGAAATGGCGACAACACGCGCAAGCGCCGTTTGATAAGCCTGACTATCGGACTCTTGATTTAAGGAGCCAATTTCATCTAAAATCAACTGAACATTTTCTAAATAGGCTGCCTTTGGAAACTCCTTGGCATCATTATCCAGATGATAACGGAAGAAACTTTCCAAGTCCCAAAGGGCTTGCCGGATTTGCTCGGTTAGTTTTTCTTTTTCACTGGTAAAATCAGCTTTCCCAAAGCCTTTGAGGAAAGATTCACTCAGCCACTTTTGAGGATTACTAGTGGATTGGAGGAAGTCATAAATTTTATAGACTTGCTGACGCAGCCCCCGTTCATCTTTTCCACGTCCAGCAAAGTTTTTCAGCAAATGACTAAAGTTCTCTTTCTGTTTACCTTGGTAATGGGCTTCAAAAACCTCATGAAAGACTTCATTTTTTAAGAGCAGTTGTTCGCTTTGGTTTTGTAAAATACGGAAATTAGGAGCAATATCAATCAGATAGCCATGTTTACCAAGGAATTTTTGTGTGAAAGAGTCCATGGTTCCGATGGCAGCATTTGGTAGGTCTGCCAACTGGCGTCCCAAGTGTTGTTTGAGGTCAACATCGCTACTTTCTTGGATTTGTTGGCTGATTTTTTTCTCCAAACGTTCCTTAAGCTCTGTGGCAGCCTTGACGGTAAAGGTCGAGATGAAGAGTTGACTGATTTCCACACCACGCGCCAATTGGTCCAGAATACGTTCGGCCATGACAAAAGTCTTCCCAGAACCAGCCGATGCTGAAACCAGGATATTCTGACCAGAAGTATAGATAGCTTCGATTTGCTCGGCAGTTTTCTTCTGTTCCTTGCCCGAATGCGCTTCTGCTTCTTGCAGTTTTTTAATTTCCTCCTCACTTAAAAAGGGAATGGGATTCATCAATTCAACTCCTCTCTTATTTTTTCAAACCAAGCTTGCTTGAGTTTTTCTCCGACTAGACGCTTGCCATCAGCTAAGTCCAACTTTTCTAGAAAACGGGCTTGGCCCAAGTGGTAATTGGCTTCAAATCCAGTGATGGCTTGGTGTTGCTGAACATACGGTGCAATACTTCTGCCATTTTCAGTATAAGGGTTAATGGCGAACTGGCCTGCTAAAATCTTCTCAGCCGCTTTTTTATAAAGATGGGCATTGTAGTCCAGTAGGAGCTGGAATTCCTCCTCCGTCAGCTGATTGGCCTTGTTTTTATTGTAAAATTCACCCAAATGACAGCTTTCTTTTTCTAAAAAGAGCCCTTGGTATTTCATTGACTTGCTGACTTCTACTACTGCACCTGCCAGACTTTTAACGGCCATCAGAGATTGGACAGGCTCAGCCATTTCCAAGTACATAGCGCCGAAAAAGTTCTGCTCCCCTTCTTTTTTTAGGGCAGCTAAGTAAGTTGGTAACTGGGAATTGAGTCCATTAAAGAAATGAGGAAACTGGAACTGAGTTAGACTAGACTTGTAGTCTACTACTCCTATCGCCCCATTAGCTTTCAAGCGGTCAATGCGGTCAACCTTACCTCGTACAAAGACACTCCGACCATTGTCCAATTGAATAAAGGCTTGGTCTTTTCCACCAAAATTTGCCTCTTCTTTAATAGTTTCGATGGCTGGATTGTGTCGGAGAATATGTCCAGTCGTCCGCGCAACATCAAGCAGAACTTCCTTGCTAAACTGGGCTTCCAAACTTTCTTGATAAATGGCTTCAAATTCGCGTTCTTGACTGGTTTCTTGAATAGCTTGTTCTAGACGGTTGTCAAAGGAACCTTCATCAGGCAACTGCAAGGCACGTTCAAAAATACGGTGCAAGAAATTTCCGTGACTACGGGCATCAGGACGTAGACGCAATTCCTCTTGCAAGCCTAAAACGTAGCGGAGGAAATAACTGTATTGGTTCCGGTAAAACTCCGTCAAACCAGAGGTAGACAGGTAAAACTCCTGTTCAGCAGGATAGAGAGCTTGCAAGGTGTCCTTAGCCAACTGCTTACTGCTTGGACTGGTTGGGAGGGCAGGATTTTCCAGACCTTGCTGGTCTAGTTTTTTACCCATGACACGCGCCAGAACCTTAACAAAGGTCAAATCTTGCTCAGTATCGCTCATCTCGGCCTGCTGGTGATAGGCAACCAGACTAGACAAAAGACTGTGATAGGACCCCATATCTTCCTTAGACAGCCCTTTGTGATTCATCTTCTTCTCTTTCCTGCTAAATCCAAAATGGATCAGCTCTTGAAGATAAGCTGATTCCTTGCTTTCACTTTCGTTAAAAAGGCTTGGAGCCGACAAGACCAACTGCTTACGAGCAGAATTGACCAAGGAAAGCATAGTATAGCGATTTTTCTTGAGGTTTTCACTGCTGGCAATCTGCAATTGCGCCCCATCTTCTGTCGCTTGGTTTAAGCTCTGTCTTTCTTCGTCTGTCAAAAGACTGGTGTTTTGCGCGATTTTTGGTAAATTGTCCTGAGTTAGCCCAATGGCGTATACAAAGTCAGCAGTCAGTGGTGCAATCAAATCGTAACTCTGCACCAGAACGGTGTCCACTGTCGCTGGAATAGTACGGTATTGGGACAAACTCATTCCAGAATGGAGCAAGGCTAGAAAGTCCTCTAGACTAACTTGCGAACCAGCAAAAACAGTCGCAAATTGTTCTAAAACATGACAGAATGCCTTCCAAACTTCAGTCTGTCTTTCCTGATCAAGAGCTTCCATAGTGGCTGTCAAATCTTGCAACTGCTTGGTCACCGCTCCCTCTTTTAGAAAGACATTCCATTTTTGTAGGAGATTTTCAGTCTTTTGTTTTCGACTGGCAAAGAGGGTTTCAAGAGGTGTTAAAATACGCAGACGAAGAGCATTTAAACGCTCTAAATCAAATTTTCCGTGATGGGACTTGGTGAAGGTTTGCTGAAAGGCTGGTAAGCCATTGATACCAAGATAGCGGATATATTGTTCAAAAGCATCAATATCAGCTTGACTAAGGTCGGTATACAAACCTGTTCTGAGGAGATTAATCAAATCTTCCTGACGGAAACGATAGCGTTTCAAAGCTAAAATAGACTCGACAAACTGTGTCAAGGGATGATGAGCCATGGATTCGCTTCTACCAAGATAGAAAGGAATCTGATACTGGTCAAAAATCGTTTTTAGAGATAATTGATAAGAAGCTACATCCCCCAAGAGAATACGAAAATGCTTGTAACTAAGGTCTGAGTTCTCATGTAATTTCTGACGAATGCTACGGGCTACTAGCTCCAACTCCTCCTTTTGCGTCAAGCAAGACCAGATTTGTAAGTTTTCACGGTCCTTATCATCTACATCCAATGTGAGTTCTGAAAAGTCATAAGAAGACTCCAGCAAACGAGAGGCCTTGTCAAAACTATCCATCTTCTCATGAGTTTGAGAATAATCCTGGGCAGGTGTTTGGTATTTAGAGGCTAGATGATGGAGAAACTCCACACTGGCTTGATAAAGATTGCCTTCAGCGAATGGACTGGTATAGGCTTTCTTACTAGCATAAGCCCCAATGACAACCTCAACACCCTTGCCATGAAGTAGGTCCACAATCCGCTCTTCCTCAGCAGAAAAACGGGTAAATCCATCAATAACCAAGGCGATTTGAGTAAAATCACTACTTACCTTGTCATTCTCAATAGCTTCAATCAAATGGGACAACTGACTTCCCTGAGCCAACTGCCCCTGATTGAGATAAGCCGTTACTTTCTCAAAAATCAAGAGTAAGTCTGCTCTCTTGTCCTCATCCGTCAAACTCTCCAAGTCCAAAAAACTCATCTGAGATTTGGTCATCTCGTGATAAAGATCAATCAACTGCTGGATAAACTGAGGATCCTGCTTGATAGCGCCGTATACTCGTAAGTCTTTGGGATCAAGTTCAGCAAGACATTTATAAAAGGCCATCCCAAGACCGATATCATCAAGACTGGTCTTGGCAGGCAAGTCATTCAAGACCAGGTAACGAGCCATTTGCGCAAAGCGCGTAACAGTGATCGCAAAAGAAGCCTGCTGGGACAAGCATTCCAGCACGGCGCGTTCCTTTTCAAAAGAAAGAGAGTTGGGGGCGATGTAGAAGACCCGCTTGCCCGCAGCAACTAGCTCTTCTGCCTCTCTTGTTAAAATTTCTGTCAAAGAAGTCCGAATATCAGTATAAAGTAATTTCATCTCAGCCTCGTTGGAATTTTTCATTACCTTTTATTATACCATGATTAGCCAGCCAAGTCTGAAAATAATCAGTTCTTGCTCATCTGTTGAAAAGAAAATGCCGGGAAATTCCGACATTGTTTTAGTAAGCTAATTTCCTGAAAATAGGAGTAACCATAAGTTCCAGAAAGCAGTGATATTGATGAGGATATGAACCACTATTGGATAGTAGAGAGTTTTTGTCATACGATACAATATAGCCAAAATAAGCCCTCCACTAGCATAAATGAAAAAAGCAAGAGGTGTTAAAGAGAAATTGATATGAATATAACCGAAAATAATAGCAGAAAGCAAGACATCTCCGTACCAAGGCGAATTTTTGAAAAAGGTTGTCATAAGCACACCGCGATAAATCAATTCCTCAGCAATAGGGCCGATGAAGCAAGCAATGAGCAAGAAATAGGGTAATTCCTGTCTCCCTATCATTTCTATCGTTTCATTCAAAGAAATTTGATTTGAAGACGAGGGTATGAAATAAGACAAGAGGAAGTCAGACATATACAAAGTGATGTAACCCAGTAAAAGGTAGATAAAATACCTCAGCTGCCACTTGAAATGAAAAGTCTTCTTTCCTGTAAAAACTAGTAGATAGATGACTGCTAATAAAAGAACTCCACTCTCCATCAAAAGCAGAATCTGAAAAAATTCACGACTTGCTGGTAGATACGGCTTTGTGAGGTGATTGAAAAGCCCCCAAAACCAAGTTGATTTGTAAAAAATTAAGGACAATGCTAGTAAAATCTGAATAGCCCGTTTTTTCATATTAAACCCTCTGCTTTCCTTGATAAGCATACAAAACACTTTGTTGAATCACAAGTTTAGTATAGCATATATTGGCGAAATATCCTCTTCAAATCATGAATTATTATCAAAACATCTTAAACTGTAAAATCAGTCCCCCCCTACCCTTTTACCATTATCTTCTCTAACAAAGGAAGACCTATGATTAAACTACTAGCCTTGGATATAGATTGATTTCTCCTAAATGAATCCAAAGCCCCCAAAAAATCAGGTGGTTTATTTAGCCTGAACCTTACGGAGCGAGACAAATAAAAGTCAGTATTGCTACTGACTCTTACATCATTTTAATTTAACAGGATAAATTTATGCTTCTGATTTAGTCATAACTGACTCACTACCTTTTTAACAAAGCAAGTAATTTCTCCGCTTCTGCCATGATGCCATTATTATCCATGGTTTGGAGACTCAGATTATTTCGTAAACCAGCTAGGCTCTCTGTCACATTGTTTTTCAAGCTAGCATCCGTTACTGCATCAAGTAGATCTTCTACTTCTTTAAGCTTGGCTTCTACTTTTTCAGTCTCTACTTGAGGGACTTCAGCTTCGTCTGTTGTATCGTTAGCTACTCCCTCTGTCTCGTCTTCATCAGTGCTTGGTTTATAAAGATTATCTACTGAAGGGTTTAAACCTGCGTGATTCTCTTTTTCATCAGATTCAGGGTGAGTTGGCTCACTTACTTCATCATGTTCCTTATCTTCATCAGGTTTACTGTCTTGGTCTACCTTATTTTTACGAACATGGTCGCTGGCATTTCCCCAACCATTATCTGAGTGAGGGCGTTCATTTGGATGTTCAACATAATATTTTACAGTCGCAAAGAGATCCTCTAAACTATAGCCTTTAGGTGACTCATAAAGTCCTTCGTCAAACCAAGCAAATTTAATGTTATGGTAATGGTCATAATGAGGTATAATCAAGCTACCATTTTTAACTTCAACAGTATGTTGGAGATTGTAAGGCATGTGATCAAGTGGAACTTTCTTAGCTGCCTTCACTTTATTATAGATTGCTTCTGCTCCTTTAACCTCAGTATTTCCTGCCCCCTGATTATCTGTTGAAGGAGGCATCAAACCTTTCTCTTTAGCATAAGTCTGAGCTGCTGCTCTTTCAGCTTCAGACAAACTTTCTTTCTTAATCCAATGACTATGAGTCATATGTGGAGTTACATAGGCATCGCCTTCATCGCTAGTTATGTCACGAGGATCAAAGATATAGCCATCTTCTGTTGTATACTTACCTGCTAATTTCGCTAATTTAATTTCATCGTCCGTATAAGCAATTTGAGCATTTGGTTTGCCAAGTCGCTCTGGATGGGTAATTGGTGCTAGGAAGGTAAGAATATCATCAACTAACTTGACTTTATCACTTGAAACATCATTAAGACGTTCCAATAGTTTATCCAAAGCGTCAAAATCAGCTTGGCGCCCTTTATTAGAAATCAAATTTTGATGAACTTTTGCTAGTAAATCATAAACCTTGTTGTAAAATTCTTGATCACTAGAAGGGATGGTACTTTTCTTAGCTCCTAACACATGAGACAAACTTTCTTGTTTGGAAAGTTTATTATCAATGGCTGCAACAGTTTCTGCTGAAAGTTCCTTAGTAGAGATATAACGCGAGGTTCCATTCTCTTCAAAGACATAACCATCAGCTACTTTTCGAACCGCCTGTTTCACCAATTTTCCATCAATTGCATTGCTTGGAGATGATTGAGGATTTGGTACAGGTTGTGGACTTGGTACTGGGGTAGGATCTGGAGCAGGGATTAGATTTGGTCTTGATGGTAACCAATGACTTGAACTATAATGAAGTGGAATCATTCTTGCAATCTTCTGCTCTAAATCAGACATTTGTGAATAAGGAATAAAGTGATAATGGTCTCCGTGAGGCACTGCTACACCATTTGCAGTACGTTTGATGATTTGGGCCGGATCAAAGACTAATCCATCCGATTCTACATGTCTCTCTGACAAAGGTTTGGCATACAATTCACTTAAAAGTGTTGAAATGTCTTCCCCTTGATTTTGATGATATGTTGGGGTGACAGTCAGGTTTGGAGTCTCTGTCAAACTTGGTTGGGCTGGTTTAGTATTATCACTACTTGGTTTACTTGAGCTTGTAGAAGAATGAGAACCCTGTTTACCATTCCAATAAGCTTGGGCGGCAGCCAATTCTCCTGCTGACAAATCACTCTTAGGTATATAGTGGAAATGATTGCCGTGCGGTACAACAAAAGCGTCACCTGTATCTTCAATCACATCTGTTGGACTAAAGACATACCCATCATCTGTTGTATAAGCTCCTCCAGTTCCTCGATTTGGTGCCGGCGTATTAAGATTAAAGTTTGGTTTAATGGTTGAACTTAGTTTCTCAGAACTGCTTGGTTTCGGATTGTCAGAATGACTTTGAACTGGCTGACCTCCAATTGGTAGATTTCGAGCCAATTTTTCTTCCAAAGCAGACATTTGCGAATAAGGGATGAAATGGAAATGATCCCCGTGAGGAACTGCCACACCATTGGCAGTACGTTTTGTAATCTGTGCTGGGTCAAATACCAAGCCATCAGACTCCACATGACGTTGGCTAAGTGGCAAAGCGTACAATTCTTGAAGGAGACTAGCTAAATCCTCATTTGAGCTCTCCGGAGCTTTGGCAGAATCTTGAGGAGTTTCAGATTGACTCATTCTTAGACTAGATCTTGTTTCAGCTATGCTTGAACGATATTCAACCGTACTTAATTGGCCACCTTTCCCAGATAAGAAGGCTTGGGCAGCAGCTAATTCACTAGCAGACAAATCACTCTTAGGAATATAGTGGAAGTGATTGCCATGAGGAACGATATAAGCATCACCCGTATCCTCAATGATATCAGAGGCATTGAAGATATAACCATCATCCGTTGTATAGCGTCCTTGGGCTCTGGCTGCAGCAACAGCATTATCTGTGCTTGTATTATGATTATGACTATGTTCCTGCTTCTGACGTTTAATCTCTTCTTTTGTCCGAATATTGTCCGCATGAACCGCATCTTTAAGGTAAACATAGTATTTCCCGTCTACCTTAATCACATAGCCACCCTTGATTTCATTGACAATGTCCGAATCCTTCAACTGATAATTCGGATCTTTCATGAGGAGTTCTTCACTGATGATGGCATCATAAGGAACCTTGCCATTATAGTAATGATAATGGTCTCCATGAGAGGTCACATAACCTTGATCCGTAATCTTGATAACAATTTGTTCGGCGTTGATTCCCTCTCTCTTACTGACTTCATCTGGTGTCAAATTTTCTGCCTTTTGCCCAGCCTGGTCACCGTCTATATAAGCAACTCGATTAGAATCTTTCTTAACTTGACCAGCTTGGTACCGTCCAAGTTCATAGGAACAAACACTCAGGGCAAGAACTGCCACCGAACCCACCACATATTTTTTATTGATTTTCATTCTTTTCTCTTTTCTTAAGCCTATTTGATTCACCACAAAACGATGAACCGGTTAATTAACTAGTTAATAGTTTACTCTTTTTAGTATTACTTGTCAAGAATTTTTCGTATATACATAATAAAAATGAAAGCCTCTTTATCGAGACTTTCATTTTTCATTAGTTTATTTTTCTTTGCTTACAGATGTAGGATTACTACCTTTTAACAAAGCAAGTAATTTTTCTGCTTCTGTCATGATACCATTATTATCCAAGGTTTGGAGACTTAAGTTATTTCGTAAACCAGCTAGGGTTTCCGTTGCATTGGCTTTCAAACTAGCATCTGTTACTTTAGCAAGTAAAGCTTCTGCTTCTTTGAGCTTAGCTTCTACTTTTTCAGTCTCTACTTGAGGGACTTCTGGTTCAGCAGGTGTTTCCTCTACTGGCTCTTCATCTGCTTTGAAGTTCTTATTTGGATCTTCACTGTGGTCTTTCTTACCTAAGACATGCTCGCTGGCATTGCCCCATCCATCATTAGAATGTGGACGTTCGTCAGGATGTTCAACATAATACTTAATCGTCGCAAATAAGTCTTCCAATGTATAACCATTTGGAGCCTTGTATGAGTGATCATCAAACCAAGCAAATTTAATGTTATGGTAATGATCCTTATGTGGAATGATTAAATTACCATTTTTAATCTCAACTGTATGCTCGACCATGTATGGAA
Organism: Streptococcus sp. 20925_1_69; assembly: GCF_041432365.1. Classification (GTDB taxonomy): domain Bacteria; phylum Bacillota; class Bacilli; order Lactobacillales; family Streptococcaceae; genus Streptococcus. The sequence continues at coordinate 73,741 of NZ_JAPVZL010000010.1, read as the reverse complement.
GTCGAACGAGTGGAATTCGTTTCTCACCTTTCACACGATTGTAAATGGCCGCCGCACTATCTCCAGTTGGATTTGCTTGAGCGTCTGCATCTGGAGACGGAGGTAGGATACCTTTTTCTTTAGTATAAGATTGAGCATCTGCTTTTTCCTTATCAGAAAGACTGTCTTTTCCAATCCAGTGACTATGACCCATATGAGGCGTTACATAGGCATCTCCTTCATCACTGATAATATCATGTTCGTCAAAAATGTAGCCATCTGAGGTTGTATACTTATCAGCTAATTGTGCAATACGGACTTCGTTTTCGGTATATTCAATTTGAGAATTTGGTTTACCAAGACGTTCTGGATGGGTAATTGGTGCTAGGAATGCCAATAAATCATCTACTAATTTTCCTTTATTAGAAGATTCATCATTCAAGCGTTCTGCTAATTTGTCTAAGGCTTGGAAATCAGAAGTACGACCCTTATTTTCAGACAAGGCTTTATGAGCCTCGGCCAATAAATTATATGCTTTATCATAAAATTCTTGGTCACGAGGAGCGACATTTTCTTTCTTCGCAACTAGGGCGTGTGTCTTTTGAGTTTTCTTAGACAAGAGATTTTCAATAGCATCAATCTTATCCTTGGTCAAATCTTTAGCTAGAACATAACGACTAACGCCCTTATCCTCTATAATATATCCATCACCAACTTTTCTAACAACCTGGTTGACATCAAATTCTGTCGGTTTATTTTCCACTGGTGCTAGAGGTTTGGTAGTAGGGGCTGGCTTCAGAGGAGTAATACTTGGCAAGACACTGCCATTTTGTCCCTTAACAGCTATCATACGAGCCAATTTTTCTTCCAGCGGTGACATTTGTGAATAAGGAATAAAGTGATAATGGTCTCCGTGAGGCACTGCAACACCGTTAGCTGTACGTTTGATGATTTGTGCCGGATCAAAGACGAGTCCATCAGATTCTACATGGCGTTCTGATAAAGGTTTGGCATACAATTCACTTAAAAGTGTTGGGATATCTTCCCCTTGATTGTGATGATAAGTTGGGGTGACAGCCAGGTTTGGAGTCTCTGTCAAACTTGGTTGGGCTGGAGCCGGATTTGGATTGTTACTACTTGGTTTACTTGAGCTTGTAGCAGAATGTGAGCCCTGCTTCCCATTCCAATAAGCTTGGGCGGCAGCCAATTCTCCTGCTGACAAATCACTCTTAGGTATATAGTGGAAATGATTGCCATGTGGTACAACAAAAGCATCACCTGTATCTTCAATCACATCTGTAGGACTAAAGACATACCCATCATCCGTTGTATAGGCGCCTCCAGTTGCTCTATTCGGTGCCGGCTTATTGAGATTAAAGTTTGGTTTAATCGGTGAACTTGGTGTTGAACTTGGTTTCTCTGTACTGCTTGTTTTCGGATTGTCAGAATGACTTTGAACTGGCTGACCTCCAATTGGTAGATTTCGAGCCAATTTTTCTTCCAAAGCAGACATTTGCGAATAAGGAATGAAATGGAAATGATCTCCATGAGGAACCGCCACACCATTTGCAGTACGTTTTGTAATCTGTGCTGGGTCAAATACTAATCCATCAGATTCCACATGACGTTGGCTAAGGGGCAAGGCGTACAATTCTTGAAGAAGACTAGCTAAATCCTCATTTTGACTCTCAGGAGCTGCTGCAGGATTTTGAGGAGACTCATATTGACTTGTTCTCACACTAGATCTTGTTTCAGCTCTGCTCGAACGATATTCAACTGTACTTAATTGACCACCTTTTCCAGATAAGAAGGCTTGCGCAGCAGCTAATTCACTAGCAGACAAGTCACTCTTAGGAATATAGTGGAAGTGATTGCCATGAGGAACAATATAAGCATCACCCGTATCTTCGATGATATCAGATGCGTTAAAGATATAACCATCATCCGTTGTATAGCGTCCTTGAGCTCTGGCAGCAACTACCGCCTGATCGTTAGAACCGCCTCCATGATTATGACTATGTTCCTGCTTCTGACGTTTAATCTCTTCTTTTGTCCGAATATTGTCCGCGTGGGCAGCATCCTTAAGGTAAACATAGTATTTCCCGTCTACCTTAATCACATAACCACCCTTGATTTCATTGACAATGTCTGCATCCTTCAACTGATAATTCGGATCTTTCATCAGCAATTCTTCACTGATGATGGCATCATAAGGAACCTTACCATTATAGTAATGATAATGGTCTCCATGAGAGGTCACATAACCTTGATCCGTAATCTTGATAACAATTTGTTCGGCGTTGATTCCCTCTCTCTTACTGACTTCATCTGGTGTCAAATTTTCTGCCTTTTGACCAGCCTGGTCACCATCTATATAAGCAACTCGATTAGACTCTTTCTTAACTTGACCAGCTTGGTACCGTCCAAGTTCATAGGAACAAACACTTAGGGCAAGAACTGCCACTGAACCCGCTACATATTTTTTATTGATTTTCATTCTTTTCTCACTTTAATTCTTCTGCTAGAACACTCATATTTTCTTCAAGATTTTCTAAATAGGTCTTGTCATTTTGTGGGTCTGCCTCTAAAGGATTGAGAGTTTTAAGACCCACACCTGTTGATTTGACAAGAGTTTCAGCTACTTTGGAAGAAGCGTTACTTTCTGTAAAAATCGTTTTAACCTTATATGTTTTTACAAATTCCTGAATTTCTGTAAGTTGTCGTGGACTTGGTTCTTGTTCAGGAGAGATACCTGCAATACCAAGTTGATTAAGTCCAAATCTCTTCGCTAGATAAGAAAAGGCTGTATGTTGTGTTACAAATGTTTTCTGAGTCGCTTTTTCAAATTTAGGTTGGAATTTCTTAGTTAGTTCTTGAGCTTTTTTGATAAAGGCTTGCGCATTTTTCTGGTAAGTTTCTTTATGCTCACTATCCACCTCTGAAAGTTTATCAGCAATAATCTGAGCTTCTTCACCAGCTTTTTCAGGATCTAGCCAAGTGTGAGGGTCATAGAGCGTTTTTTCATCAACTCCATCCCCTGCTTCCACATCTTCTAGCCCTGGGACGCGGTCTAAAGTCATTCCCTCTGAAGCCTCTAAAACCTTAACTTTGGATTTTTTTAGATTTGGATCCAGACTTCCTGCCCAAGATTCGAGCGTATGAGAATGGTAAACAAAGACATCTGCATCATAGATGGCAGCAATGTCATTTGCTGAAGGTTCAAAGGAGTGAATCCCGCTACTTGACTGAATCATCCGAACATCATTCAAGTCACCTGACACTTCCTTTACCATAGCGTAGATAGGATAAAAACTGGTCACAATTTTCATCCCTTTCCCTGTCTGGCTTTCCTTTTGACCACAAGCACCTAAACACAAAAGAAAGACACTTAACAATACTAAAAATAAACTTTGTTTTTTCATGGATAACCCCTTAACTATTTAATTAACTGGTAAACATTCTACTCCTAAAAATTTAATCTGTCAAGCTATTTTAAGAAAAAAATTGAAATTTCTTTCACATATAAAAATCTGCTAAGTTTTAACAACTCAACAGATTCTCACTTTATATACTCAATGAAAATCAAAGAGCAAATTAGGAAGCTAGCCGCAGGCTGCTCAAAGCACGACTTTGAGGTTGCAGATAGAACTGACGAAGTCAGCTCAAAACATGTTTTTGAGGTTGTAGATGAAACTGACGAAGTCAGCTCAAAACACTGTTTTGAGGTTGTGGATGAAGCTGACGTGGTTTGAAGAGATTTTCGAAGAGTATTATTCTTCTATGGTAGAATGCTTATAACCATAAGTGAAGTAAATAATACTTCCTATCAACAATGCAACTAGGAAAGCAATCCAAGTTTCCATATTATACTGCAACATAAAGGATAAACAAATGATGATTGATAAAATCGGTAATAAGGGTACCAATGGTGTTTTAAATTCTCCAGCATTGGGCATTCCTTTTTCTTTCCGTAAGCGAATCAAGCCGTAAGCAAGCATAATCAAGTAGGCCAAGGTACAAATATTTAAGAAGGCTGCGATACTAGCAAGAGGGAACATTCCTGCTGCTACTGCTGAAGCTAGACCTGTCAAGATAGTAGCATTCTTTGGTACCTTGCTAGTCTTCGTCAGTTCTTTAAAGGCAGCAGGCATCAATCCGTCACGCGCTAAACTGTAAATCATACGTGATAGGGCATAAGTCATCGAGATACAAACCGTAATCAAGGTCAAGATAGCAACTAATGACACATAGTTGGCTGCCCAACTGATCCCAACGCTACGAAGGGCAAAGGCAACGGCATCGTCGACATTTAGATGGCTATAATGGACCACACCAGTTAAGACAAGCGTCACCAAGGCATAGAGAATAGTTACGATAGAAAGCGATAAGACAATCCCTCTAGGAATATTTTTTTGAGGAGTCTTGACCTCATCTACAGCCATAGAGATGGATTCAAATCCCAAAAAACCAAAGAACATCAAGGACGCACCAGCCATAATACCAGTACTGGCACCATAGATTTGTCCAAAACCATAAGGAGCAAAATTGCTCCAATTATCAAGTTTAATATGCCAAATTCCTACTAAAACAAAGAGAGCTAAAGCGAAAAATTTCAAAATAACTAGGATCGAATTAAAGCGTAAGGCTGCCTTAGCATTAAGTAAAACAAGCGAGGTCACCAAGACCAAGACAAGAATAGGCAATAAATCAACAAATGTCCCTGCTTGAGGATTAAAGGTACCATTTAAAGCCTGAGGAAGGGCTATCCCGTATTGAGAGAGAAGCCCTTTAAAATAAGCTGCCCAACCCGAAGCCACACCTGATATGGCTGTCATGAACTCCATCATGGTTAGCCAGCCAGCCAACCAGGCAGGGAATTCTCCTAAGATAGCATAGAGATAACTGTAGGCACCACCTGTAGCGGGTACTCGCGAAGCAAATTCTGCAAAAAAGAGGGCTGATAATCCCACACACAAGGCAGAAATGACGATTGAAATCACTAGTGCTGGACCAGCAAGCGTTGCAGCTGCAGTACCTGTAATTGTAAAGACACCTGTCCCTACCATAGCTCCGATACCTAACAAAATCAAATCCCATAACTTCAAATGCCTATGCATCTCCGTTTTATCTAAACTAACATTTTTTGTTCTAAATATATTCATCTTTGACTCCAAAATAAAATGATGATTCTATTTTACCATAAATATAGTAGATTTGTGAATATTTATAAAACATTTTTCTGAAAAAATCTGACTACTTTTGTAACGGCTTAAGAACCAAAACTCTTGAAGAAGTTGACAACGGCTTGCCAGAGGGAGCTTAGGAAATTACCGCCGTCCTCTATCGCCTTATCAGCATCAAAGTTAAGATTGATATTTTTAAAACTATCGCCAGCTTGTGAAACAATACTTTGTTTAAGGTCATTTAGAGTTTTAGTGAAGTCTGTATTGCTAAGAATATCACTTTTTGAGAGATTTAAAGCAAAATTGATGATGATATTGATCTGGTTTCCTGTTATAACCTGATCAAGTTTGTAATTTTTCAAGGTATCTTCAACAATCTTACGGACATCTTCCTCTGTCAGATTTCCCTTGCTTTCCTTCGCTTTGGCGAGTCCTGACTTAATATCAGTTAGGGCAACGTTTAGTTTATTAGCATCATAGCCTGACTTGTCCTTGTTTTCAGCATTGATATCTGACAAAGCCTTCAACTCTTCTTGAGCCAAGTCTTTATTGGCTTGTGGCACCTTGGCTCCATTAACTTCTAGCGAATAGTAGATCCCTGCTAAAGCACTCTCACCTGTAACTGGAATAGGAGCTGCTACAGTGATTTTAGCATGTTCCACTCCCAGCGTTACGGCTGCGTTTCGGTACATATCCTGAGTCACCTTAGTGATATTTTCTGGTGTTTCAATCTTGACCTCAAGTGGCGATTTGTCCCCTAGCTTTTGAATCTTGGCTGATGAATACAATTGTAAGCTAGAGTCATTGGCCACATTCATAATCTTAGAATAGACATCAGGTGTCATGGTCTTGAGTTCTTTGGTGTCTGTTGAGGCATTGTAGCCCAGTTTTTTAAGGGTTTGACTTTTTTGGTCTTCAGATAGTGATGAACCTAGGACATATTCAGGTTGGACATAGGTTTCATCGATGACTTTTTGAACATCTGTTGCTGCATGGGCGCTATTCATAGCTGTTACCGCCCACAAGACCGCAGCACTAGTCAGAAAGAGTTTCTTTCTCATAGGGAATTTCCTCCTTTACCTTTCTAGAGTAATATATCTATCTTAAAGAAAACTTATAACAAAAACACCTGGACTAGCCAGATGTCGAAAGGAGAGTGAAACATTTGATGATGTAAAGGTTGAGTTGCACCTGTCTAGAATAATAATAGTTTCCCCCATTTACATAAAGTTCTGCACCGTGAAAAATGGAAATGGGGTGAATATAACTATAAGTCTTTCCGGTGGTATTGCCAAGCAAGGGAGCAACAGTCTCACGAGAGTACTGTTTGGCCAGAGCCAAGGTATTTTCCTTGCCATTTTGGGCTATAAAATCGATATAGGCAGGTCCAAAATTATAGGCTTGAACAGCCGTCCAGACATCTACCCCCTTCTTCTGGGCCAGATAGAGATTGTCTGTCAGAGTTTGAACGCCTTGCCGAATGCTAGAGGCATTATCATTGATGGTATTGGTAGCGCTACTAACAGACTCACTAGACTGCATAACATCGCCTTCTTTTCCTTTTGTTTCGGTATAAATCATAGCGAGCACAAGCTCTTCGTTTGCTGGTGTGTCTTTTTCACTCAAGATTTCTCGCACCATAGGTTGATAGGTCATGACTTGCTTGACATCTTGGTGAACGCGATAAGCTTTATATCCAGCAAAAAGGAAGACTGCTAGTACAAGCACTCTTCGAATTCGTTTAAACATTATTTACTTTGGATATCCTCGATATTTTTGATTAAGATAGAGTAGGTTCCATTTTCGTTTTGGATAAACTCAACAGACTCGGCGTCTTGATAGACGTTATTGGGAACGATGAGCTCAATTCCATTTGACAAGGAGAGTTTTTGATTTTCAAATTTCTTTAATTGGCGACTAGCATCAATTTCATCAAATTGAACTGGTTCTGGTACTACTTCTTTGACTTGGTCAATAAAGCTCAAACGAGCTGTCAGATTGTTGTCAAAAAGGTCATTGGCCAATTTCTCAGGCGATAATTCATTGCTTTCTTCCAGGTTATTGAAAATCGCTGATTTTACCTTGGATTGAAATTGAAAATCGTCTGTGTTAAAGGTTTCAGCAATTCGCTGTGCCGTTTTTTCCAGTTCTTTGATAGATTTCTTGGGTGAAATTTTAGGGGCGACGGCAAGAAGATTTTCTGAAAAATAGTTCAAAAAAGCCCCGTTATACTTGATTCGCTTTTCAATCAGATGGTACTTGCGGCTCTGAAGATTAACCACCAAGGCCTCATCAGCCCCTGTTCCAAATCCAGGCAAGTTATTTTGAGTTAGCTTGATTGGATTATCAACTTCTCCACCGAGGTGGGTCAAGGTCTCCCGCAGGGCAATTCGCAAGAAAGCAAAATGTTCTACACCTTCTTTAGAAAATTGCACAAAAATCAAGTCATTAGTCTTGAGATTTTCTGAAATACTGAACTCTTCTTTCCAGAGATTAGCCAGTGTTACCGAAGTCTCCAACAAATCGTCTGTGATGTGATTGAAGAAGGGATTTTCTTCTTCGAAAATCCCAGTCTTGGCTTCATCTGAATACACACGTTCAATTTTCTTGCGCAGGTATTCTTCGATTTTTGGAGTGATATTGAGAAACTTATCCGCTAGAAACAGCTCGGTATCATCCGGGCTAAACTGATGGATAATGGCTTTCTTAATATAAATGTCCATAAAAGTTTTAGTCCTCGTATAATGGGAAGGCATCTGTCAATTCTTTAACTGCACTTCTCACTTCTTCTAAGACAGCTTCATTTTCTGCATTTTTAAGGGTTTTAATGATCAGTTCAGCCACTTTGCGACTTTCTTCTTCACCAAATCCACGTGCAGTAATGGCTGCTGCTCCGATACGAATCCCACTTGTCTTGAATGGTGACAAGCTTTCGTAAGGGATTGAGTTTTTATTTAGGGTAATATTGACTTCATCCAGCAAGTTTTGAGCAACTTTTCCGTTTTCTACAACCTTAGTCACATCAACAAGGAAGAGATGGTTTTCAGTCCCTCCAGAAATGATACGAAAATCAGGGTCTTGCAAGAAGACATCTGCCATAGCCTTGCTGTTCTTGATGACATTGGCAGCATATTCCTTGAAGGCTGGATCCAAAACTTCTTTGAAGGAAACAGCTTTAGCCGCCACAACGTGCTCCAAAGGACCACCCTGAATACCAGGGAAAATAGCTGAATTGATTTTCTTAGCTAAGTCTTCATCATTGGTCAAAATCAAACCACCACGAGGCCCACGAAGGGTTTTGTGGGTCGTTGTTGTCGTGATGTGAGCGTATGGTACTGGACTTGGGTGAAGACCAGCAGCAACCAAACCAGCGATATGAGCCATATCTACCATGAGCTTAGCACCAACGGCGTCCGCAATTTCACGGAATTTTGAAAAGTCGATAATTTGAGAATAGGCTGAAGCACCTGCTACGATCAATTTTGGTTTTACTTCTTGGGCTTGTTTCAAGATAGCATCAAAGTCCAAGAGTTCTGTTTCAGGATCCACACTATAAGAAACAAAGTTGTAGGTTTGACCAGAGAAGCTTACAGGAGCCCCGTGAGTCAAGTGACCACCTGCAGCCAAATCCATTCCCATAACCGTATCGCCAGGCTCAATCAAGGCCATGTAAGCTGCACAGTTAGCTTGGCTTCCTGAGTGTGGTTGGACATTGGCAAATTTTGCACCGAAAATTTCTTTTGCGCGTTCAATAGCTAGAGATTCTACCACGTCTACCACATCCGTTCCACCATAATAACGGCGTCCTGGGTAGCCTTCGGCGTATTTATTCGTCAAGATAGACCCTTGAGCTGCCATAACAGCCTTGGAAACCACGTTTTCCGAAGCAATCAATTCAATGTTATTTTGTTGGCGTTCTTCTTCTTTGGCAATAGCATTCCAGAGATCAGCATCGTATGCTTTAAAATCATCTTTGTCAAAAATCATAGGTCTTCTCCTTTATAGTGTGACTAGTCCATTAGTTTAATTTTCTTATTAGAAAATCAAACTAAAAGATGCGAATAAACCGTTTCTGCATTTTATCACAAGTATAACCAACTTTTTCATAAAATGCATGAGCACCCAGACGATGATTGGCAGAATTTAAGCGGATAAACCCATAACCACGTCTTTTTGCTTCTTCTTCCAACCCTTGTAATAAGCTTTTACCAATACCTTGACCTTGCGCTTGAGGTGAAACTGCTAAAGCTAAAATATTAAATCCTGCTTTAGAATAAAGTGATTCATAGACCTCAGCGTGGACATATCCAAGCAAGGCATGACTAGCTTCATCCTCATAAGCAAGTAGGAAATGATGTGAATTCTGAGATAGTCTAGCTAGTTGACTAGCCGTTTCCTCTGGACTAAAAGAATAGCCCAAAGCCTCTTGGTTAATGTCACAAATAGCTTTCACATCTGTTTCTTGCAAATCTCTTAGCATCTCATTCCTCCTCAAAAGAAATCTCTGGCAACCGAGCAAGAATATCTTCTCGCTTAATGGCCCCTTGTCGTAAGATTTTCACCTTGTCTCCAGACAAGTCCAAAATAGTTGAATCCTGTCCAGTTAGAAAAGCATCGTCTTCTAGACCCAAAACCTCTTGGTCAAAATCCTTCAGAATTTGTTCAAAGGTCACTCCACTTGCCTGACCTGAAATATTGGCAGACGGTCCAATCAAGGGCCCTGTCTCTCGAATCAAATCCAGCGTGATAGGATGACTGGGCATCCGAAATCCCACAGTTTCAAGACCAGAATTGACCCAATAGGGAACTCGGTCATTGGCTTCGAGAATAATGGTCAAGGGACCTGGTAAAAAGGTCTCTACAAGTTTTTGAAGATAAGCTGGTTGGTTCTTAGAAAAGTGCAAGATGTCCTCTAGAGAGGCGATATTGAGGTTAAGCGCCTTGTCTCTTGGACGACGTTTAAGTTGGTAAACATGATTAACTGCTTTTTCGTCTAGAGCCTTGGCAAAAAGACCGTAAACTGTCTCTGTAGGTAGAACGACAGCTCCACCATTTTCCAACTCTTGTTTAATCCTGCCCATCATCAACCACAACCATCCTATCTTGACCAAATTGGTCCTTGAGTGTTCGAACTCGCTGTTCAGGAAGATGTTTCCTAAAAAGTTCAGGAACACTTTGACCTTGCTTGTATCCAATTTCAAGGTAAATCTTACCACCATCTTTGAGATAGTCTTTTGCATCTTCCGCAATTCTACGGTAAATAGCTAGGCCATCCTCGTCTGCAAAGAGAGCTAGATGAGGTTCCGAATGCAAGACATTCAAACCGACCTCTGACTCATCTTCACGAGAGATATAGGGTGGATTGGAAACAATTATATCATATTTTTCAGAAATTTCTGTAAAACAGTCAGATTTTTTTAAAAATATTTGAAGATTTTGATTTTTAGCATTTTCGTTAGCTACATCTAAAGCATTTTGGGAAATATCTGCTGCTGTCACTGACCAATCTGGTCTATTTTTTGCTAAGGCGAGAGCAATAGCTCCACTACCTGTTCCAATATCCAGAACTGAAAGATTCGTCTCAGGATTTTCAGCCAGGATAAGCTCCACCAACTCCTCTGTTTCTGGACGAGGGATCAATACTCGCTCATCCACTTTTAACTGCATTCCATAAAAATCTGCCTGTCCAATGATATACTGTGCCGGTTTATGAGCTGCTAACTGTTGGAAAATTCCTTTTACAAATACTTCTTCCACTTCCGTCACTTCCTGCTGGAGGGCAAAGACAAAGTCTGTAAAAGAGAGATTTTTCAGGCTACGATAGACAAAAGAGAGGCTTTCTGCTTCCTCTCCCTGTCTTATCAATTCTTCTTCAAAATCTGAAAATAATTGTGCTAATTTCATTATTTGTTTAATTCTTCTAATTTTTGTGTTTGGTCATAGAGCACCAAGGCATCCACAACTTCGTCCAATTTACCAGACAAAATCGTATCTAGTTTTTGGAGGGTCAAGCCGATACGGTGGTCCGTGACACGGTTTTGTGGGAAATTATAAGTACGGATTCGTTCTGAACGGTCACCAGTACCAATCGTTGACTTACGCTCAGCGTCTTGTTCATCCTGGGCAATCTGAGCAAAATGGTCAGCAACACGCGCACGGATGATTTTCATGGCCTTCTCACGGTTCTTCTGCTGGGTACGTTCTTCCTGCATCTCAACCTTGATATTGGTTGGCAAGTGAACGATACGAACGGCAGTCGCAACCTTGTTGACGTTCTGTCCACCAGCACCAGATGCGTGGTAGATGTCAACACGAAGGTCTTTTGGATCAATATCGTATTCTACTTCTTCGACTTCAGGCATGACAAGAACTGTCGCTGTCGAAGTATGAACACGACCTTGGCTTTCTGTCACAGGAACACGTTGCACACGGTGGGCACCTGATTCGTACTTGAGTTTAGAGTAAACAGATTGACCTGAAACCATGGCAACTACTTCTTTGAATCCACCGACACCATTCATAGAGGCTTCCATGACTTCAAACCGCCAGCCTTGGGCTTCTGCATACTTTTGGTACATAGTTAGAAGGTCTCCGGCGAAAAGTGCCGCTTCGTCTCCACCAGCAGCGCCACGGATTTCAAGGATGATATTCTTGTCATCGTTTGGATCTTTAGGAAGGAGCAAGATTTTCAGTTTTTCTTCGTATTCTTCTTTTTCAGCCTTGGCATCTTTGAGTTCTTGCTTGGCCATTTCTTCCAAGTCAGCATCTCCACCTGATTCCTTAATCATTTCTTCAGCGTCAACGATGTTTTGAAGGACTTGTTTGTACTCACGGTAGGCAGTTACCGTGTCACGAGTAGAAGCCTCTTCTTTCGAAAGCTCCATGAAACGCTTGGTGTCTGAGACGACATCTGGGTCACTCAGCAATTCTCCTAATTCTTCATAACAGTCTTCTACAGCTTGTAGTTGATCATAGATGTTCATTTTTCTTCATTCTCCTTATTGATTTCAGGCGCAAAATAATGTTTACGGCAAACTGAGATATAGGTTTCATTACCACCAATCTGGATCTGTTCTCCATCGTAAACGGGCAGTCCATCCTGAGTACGCAAGACCATAGTCGCCTTTTTCTTACAATACTGACAAATGGTCTTGATTTCATCAATCTTATCTGCTAAAAGCAAGAGATACTTGGAACCTTCGAACAGTTCATTGCGAAAGTCATTTTTCAAACCAAAAGCCATGACAGGTATGTCTAACTCATCAACAACACGAGCTAGGTCGTAAACATGGTGACGCTTGAGAAACTGGGCCTCATCAACCAACACACAGTAAGGTTTTTCTGATAGGTCTCGGATATGCCCGAAGATATCAGTTGTTTCCTCGATCGCAATGGCTGGGCGTTTCATGCCAATCCGACTCGACACATAGCCAACACCGTCACGCGTATCCAGAGCCGAGGTCATAATCACAACACCTTTTCCTTGCTCCTCGTAGTTATAGGCTACCTTGAGAATCTCGATTGTCTTTCCAGAGTTCATGGTCCCATAACGATAATACAACTGTGCCATGTTTCTTGCTTCACGTCCATTTCTAAATTTTTGCTACATTCTAGTATATCATAATTTTCTTAAGCTTTAAACGGCAAAATGTGGTAAAATAGAAGAAATCAAAAACTAGTGGAGGAAGCTATTATGCCATTTGTACGCATCGATTTATTTGAAGGACGCACGCTCGAGCAAAAGAAAGCTCTTGCTAAGGAAGTAACAGAAGCTGTTGTTCGCAACACAGGAGCCCCTCAATCTGCTGTCCATGTCATCATCAACGACATGCCAGAAGGAACCTACTTCCCACAAGGGGAAATGCGCACCAAATAAGCTAGCTTAAGCAGAAATGCTTAGGCTTTTTCAATCTCCAAGTAGCATCCATTGAAGAAATAGTCTAAATTTGTTACAATTTGAAAAGAGACTTGGAAAAATTTCCAAGAAAAGAGCTATTTATTAAAGGAAATATTATGATTACACGTGAATTTGATACCATCGCTGCTATCTCTACTCCACTAGGTGAAGGGGCTATTGGTATTGTCCGCCTGAGCGGAACAGAAAGTTTTGCTATTGCGCAAAAGATTTTTAAAAGGAAAGACCTAAACAAGGTTGCCAGCCACACTCTCAACTACGGTCACATTATTGATCCTCTGACTGGTAAAGTCATGGACGAGGTTATGGTTGGAGCTATGAAGTCTCCAAAAACCTTCACTCGTGAGGATATTATCGAGATTAACACCCACGGTGGGATTGCGGTGACCAATGAGATTCTCCAGCTAGCTATCCGTGAAGGAGCTCGGTTAGCAGAACCTGGTGAATTTACCAAACGTGCCTTTCTAAACGGTCGTGTGGATTTGACACAGGCTGAGGCAGTGATGGACATCATCCGCGCCAAGACTGACAAGGCCATGAACATTGCGGTCAAACAACTCGATGGTTCCCTTTCTGATCTTATCAATAATACCCGTCAAGAAATCCTTAACACACTTGCCCAAGTCGAGGTTAATATTGATTATCCTGAGTATGACGATGTTGAGGAAGCGACTACTGCTGTTGTCCGTGAGAAGACTATGGAGTTTGAGCAATTGCTAACCAATCTCCTTAGAACAGCCCGTCGCGGCAAAATCCTTCGTGAAGGAATTTCCACTGCCATCATCGGCCGTCCTAACGTTGGGAAATCAAGCCTTCTCAACAACCTCTTACGTGAGGACAAGGCTATCGTTACAGACATTGCTGGTACGACACGTGATGTCATTGAAGAATACGTCAACATCAACGGTGTCCCTCTCAAACTGATTGATACAGCTGGTATCCGTGAAACAGATGACATCGTGGAACAAATCGGTGTCGAGCGTTCGAAAAAAGCCCTCAAGGAAGCTGACCTAGTTCTACTAGTGCTAAACGCTAGCGAGCCCTTAACCGCCCAAGACCGACAACTCCTAGAAATCAGTCAGGAGACTAATCGCATTATTCTTCTTAACAAAACCGACCTGCCTGAAGCGATTGAAACTTCGGAACTTCCAGAAGATGTCATCCGTATTTCAGTTCTTAAAAACCAAAACATTGATAAGATTGAAGAACGCATTAATGACCTCTTCTTTGAAAATGCTGGTCTAGTCGAGCAAGATGCTACCTACTTGTCAAACGCCCGTCATATTTCCCTGATTGAAAAAGCAGTTGAAAGCCTACAAGCTGTTAATGAAGGGCTAGAGCTAGGAATGCCAGTTGATCTACTTCAAGTTGATTTGACTCGCACTTGGGAAATTCTCGGTGAAATCACTGGTGATGCTGCTCCAGATGAACTTATCACCCAACTCTTTAGCCAATTCTGTTTAGGAAAATAAGAAATCCATGATCGTTCAATCGGTCATGGATTTTATATTTATTAATAATCTGGTCTTAGGACACCTGTTACAGTGGCCTTAGTTGCTTCGTAGTCGCCATCTACGACAACCTTGATAATGCGTTTAGCATCTTCTTCTGGTGCTGGAACTAGAGGTAGACGAGTCGGTCCAGCTTCAAATCCCATGTAGTTGAGAACAGCCTTGACTGGAGCAGGACTTGGATAAGAGAAGAGGGCATTAACCTTAGGAATGAATTTACGCTGGATTGCTGCGGCTTTCTTCATATCGCTTTCTTCAATGGCCATAAACATCTCGTGCATTTCATCCCCATTTGTATGAGAGGCAACAGAAATAACCCCATCCGCACCAAGGTTCATGGCATGGAAAGCATCTCCATCCTCACCAGTATAAATCAAAAACTCCTCTGGCTTGTGTTCAATCAAATAAGCCATATTAGCCAAGCTCGTACATTCTTTGACACCGATAATATTTGGATGGTCAGCCAAACGAAGCATGGTTTCTGGAGTTAGTTCAACAACCACACGCCCAGGAATGTTATAGATAATAATTGGTAGGTCAGAAGCATCTGCAATGGCCTTAAAGTGCTGATACATTCCTTCTTGAGAAGGTTTGTTGTAGTAAGGAACAATAGCAAGCCCAGCAGCGAAACCACCAAAGTCTGCTACTTCTTTGACAAACTCGATAGAGTCACGCGTATCATTAGTACCCACACCTGCAATCAAAGGAACACGTCCATTGACAATTTTTTGTACAGCCGCAAAGAGTTCCAACTCCTCATCGTGGGTTAAAGTTGGACTCTCAGCAGTTGTCCCTGCGAGAAGAATTCCATCCGTATGATGGGCCAATAAATGCTCAATCAAGGCTGGAATAGCATCAAAGTTGATGGAACCATCCTCGTGGAAGGGGGTAATAAAGGCTGTGATGATTTTACACTCTTTTAAATCTTTATAAGACATGAGAAACACCTCTCTATTTCAAAGAAGGAGTTCATCTGAACTCCTAAACGATATGACTATTTTAATTCAAATTTCAATTCGGAAGTTGGACGAACTAATCCACGTTCATGAAGAGTTTCAGCAATCTGAACTGAGTTCCAAGCAGCACCTTTAAGAAGGTTATCTGAAACAACCCACATGTGAATTCCTTTTTCCGCATCCAAGTCTTTACGGATACGACCAACAAAGGTATCACGCGAACCAACTGCATTGATGGCTTGAGGATAGATTTGATGAGCTACATCATCTTCAAGGACAGCACCTGGGAAGGCTGCGATAGCTGCTTTTACTTCTTCAATTGGAGCCACTTCTTTTGTTTCGATATAAACAGACTCAGAGTGGGCTGACAAGACTGGAATACGGACACATGTTGCAGATACTGCAATGCTGTCATCTTCCATGATTTTCTTCGTTTCCTTAGTCATCTTCATCTCTTCGTAAGTGTAATCATTATCAGTGAAAACATCGATTTGTGGAAGAGCATTGAAGGCGATAGGATAGTGTTTCTTATCACCACCTGAAGGCAAGATTTCCGCATGCAAATCACGTGGTTTCACACCATCATTCAAAACTTCACGAAGTTCACGTTGTGTTTCAAGAATTGCTCCCATACCAGCACCTGAAACTGCTTGGTAAGTTGAAACAATGATACGGTCCAAGCCCCATTTTTGGCGAACTGGCTCAAGAGCTACCATCATTTGGATTGTTGAACAGTTAGGGCAGGCAATGATACCGTTGTGGGCATCAAGTGCATGAGCATTGACCTCTGGAACAACCAAAGGAACATCTGGATTTTGACGGAAGTAAGATGTATTATCTACCACTACCGCTCCAGCTTTCACTGCGTATGGTGCATACTTAGCTGATGTCGAACCACCTGCTGAAAAGAGAGCAATGTCAACTCCTTCAAAAGCAGTTTCAGTCGTTTCTTCAATCGTAATATCTTGGTCTTTAAATTTCAAAGTCTTGCCGGCTGAACGAGCAGAAGCAAGTAAGCGAATTTTATCGATTGGAAGTGTTGATTCTTCCAACATTTTTATCATCTGAGCTCCGACAGCACCTGTCGCGCCGACTACAGCAACTGTATATCCCATAAGTAACCTCTTTCGGAATTTTCTAAAAATTTCTATAATAGATGTATTATACTACTTTTTCCATGAATTGCAAAGCTTTTTCATCAATTTTTGGAAAATAAAAATCCCCAGTCGCTAGACCAGGGACTAAGAGGCATCTTCATGTGATGAGCAGGTTCACACAACTCATCAAGGTCCGCTCCTGCGTTATGACCTCCTTATGCTCAATAGTAGTCCGAAGACTACCCATCGACTCATCGCATCTACTATTCTACTAAAGAGAATAACTTTTGTCAACAGACAAAACTCTTTATACTCTTCGAAAATCTCTTCAAACTTCGTCAGCGTCGCCTTACCGTATGTATGTGACTGACTTCGTCAGTCTTATCTACAACCTCAAAACAGTGTTTTGAGCAACTTGCGGCTAGCTTCCTAGTTTGCTCTTTGATTTTCATTGAGTATTAGTTTTATTTACACAGGTGCATAAGAAATATCTTTGAAAAATTTGGGGCAAACATAACAAAAACCCTTTTAAATCAAGGGCTTTTCTGTCTATTTAATGCTAATTGCCGGGATTGAACCGGCGACCTCATCCTTACCATGGATGCGCTCTGCCAACTGAGCTAAATCAGCTTACTTAAAAAGTATACTATAGTTAGAAAATCTTGTCAAGTTTCCTAAGAAATTTTCCTAAAGAAAAAGCCAGGTAAGAGCTACCTAGCTTGTCTTCTTCTATTTGCTTAAATCGATTCGATGACCAATTTTACCAATAATAATCGCTCCAATAATCAATGAGGCAAATTCACCAACTCCTGTTGTGAACCAAGTAAGGAAAAATGGTAATTGCGCTACGATATTCAACTCTGCAGCGATAGTAAACATGGAAATTGAAAAGAGGATTGAAAAAAAGAAATGATCTTTTCGAATTAATCCATTAAAGAGGTAATCTTTGCTGTATTTTGCAAAAAGCCAAACACCTAGACTGAGGAATACTAGGGTTGATCCACCACCAACAAAGACATCTAGCAGTCCGAAGCTAAAGAAATTAGCAATCATACAACCGATGGTAACTCCGATGATGTACTTAGGATTGTAAAAAGCCATAAAGTTCATCATTTCTGAAATACGGAACTGATAAGCACCATAGCTGATGGCATTTAGAGGCGGTGTGACAGTCAAAACGACATAGATAGCAGCGACGATTGCGATATCTGCAACATCACGAATAGTTAATTTTTTCATCTTTTCTCCTTTAGCGGATTATCCGCGTGTAATATGCTTGGTGAAAGAAGCTAAGCACCAAGGGTTGCTTTATTCAACCTTACTAGTATAGCACAATAGCCTACTTTATGCTATACTTAACACATGAAAATTCCTATTCAAAAATTTTTTAACAATGAAATCTTAGCCTATCTCTTCTTTGGCCTTGCAACAACTCTAGTTTCGATTCTCTCACGACTAGTCATTTATCAACTAAGTCATCAGGAACTTCTTGCTACTGCCCTAGCAAATATTATTGGTATCTTATTTGCCTTTATCACAAATGATACGATTGTATTTAAGCAAGCAAGGAATAATCGGCTTATTCGTTTAGTGAAATTTTTTCTTGCCCGCCTTTCTACTTTTCTGTTAGATTTGCTCTTTACTTTTCTGTTTGTGACTCAATTCCCTCATATCATAGGGCAATTTGTAAATGAAAATCTTGATAAGGTAAATGCAATTGAAACGATAATTGCACAATTATTGATAATTATTCTTAATTACATTTTAAGCAAGGTCTATGTTTTTAACAAATAAAACTTCTGAGCATCTATCTTGCAAGCTTTTCTTAATTAATATATAATAAATAGTAAAAATTTTTGAAAGGATATTATGAAAATGTTAAAAGATCTTAAAGCATTTTTGCTTCGTGGAAATGTTGTTGACCTTGCTGTCGGTGTGATCATTGCCTCTGCTTTTGGTGCAATCGTTACATCACTTGTTAACGATATCATCACTCCACTTATTTTGAATCCAGCCTTGAAAGCCGCAAAAATCGAACGTATTGCTGAACTTTCATGGAATGGTGTTGCTTACGGTAACTTCTTGAGTGCTGTTATCAACTTCCTTGTAGTTGGTACTGTGCTATTCTTTGTGATTAAAGCAATTGAAAAAGCTCAAAACCTTCGTAAAGCAAACGACGCAGAAGAAGCTGAAGCTACACCTGCTGCTCCAACTGAATTGGAAGTACTTCAAGAAATCAAAGCTCTTCTTGAGAAAAAATAATCGATTAAAAGGATCTAGCGCAAAGCTAAATCCTTTTTCTTTACTCTTTTGGTAATTTACCTGCTTTCTCTAGCATTTTTTTGATAAGATAAGGCATCTTAACATTTTCCCGACCTTTTTTCTCAATCAGTTTTTTCACAAATTCTGGCATTTGTAAATCTTGAGATTCGGCCAAGATATTTTTAGTCTCATCTGAAGGAACTAATTCATCAAAGGTTTCTTCTTCTGGGAGAAATTCCTTAAATTCTTTGTCCTCATTAGCTCTGACGGTATTAACCAAGGCATCAATCAAACGAGAATCTGTATTTGGCATTGGTGGACGATGGTAGTTTACACCAAATTCCTGACATAAGTCATAACATTCCACATCATTGTCAAACAAGACTTCAATATGCTCGCTAATGAAGCTGATTGGAACAAAAATATAATGGTCTGGATGTTCTTTCTGTTCTCTGAGATACTCCAAAACATCTGGCTTAATCCATGGAATCCCGATATCACTTTCACTCTGCCAAGTGTTAGTATATTGCTCTGAACTCAATCCTAGTTTTTCAGCGACTAGCTTGCTATTTTCGAAAATTTGGTCGATATAAGGGTCACCAAAGTCCAAGGCAAAAATAGGCACACTATGGGCTGAAAAGATGACTTTAAAGCTATCCTGCTTTACTTCTTCTTTTAAAATTTTACCAATTTCATCCGCCCAATAGTTTAACAGTGCTTCTTCTTGATACCAGTCCTTAATAACTAAAAATTGAATTTGTTTGCTTTCTAAAAATTTCTCATAGCCCATGACAGAGTAAAAAGAATAATGAGGCTCCAAAATCAAGCAAATACACTGTTCAATGCCGTCTGCTTCCATCTGACCAATCACATCTGGGATAAAAGGTCTAGAAAACTTATTAGCAAAATAAACACTATACTCATTCCCCAGTCTAGCTTCTACCAAGGCAACCTCTTCACGGGTAATTTTTTGCAGAGGAGTACCTCCAATTCGCACATAATTATCATAGAGAGTTTGAATCTCGTGGTCTTGAGGTCTCACCCCACGACGAATATTTGTGAAAAAATCAGCCACACCTTCAAAGGTAATCTCTTCTGGCGAACCGAAGGTCATCATTAAAATTGCTTTTTTCATAACTGCTTCCTTGTGATGTTTTTATCAAGTTTATTTTATCATGAATCCACTGATAAGTAAACGTTAACACAAAGAATTTCCCTAACTTCTGTCTTTTGTTTTTCTCTTCTTTCTATGATACAATGGAAAAAATGAATTCAAAAGGAGTTTTTTATGACTTATCCAAATCTCTTGGACCGCTTCTTAACCTACGTTAAGGTCAACACACGCTCTGATGAACACTCTACTACTACTCCAAGTACACAGAGTCAGGTTGACTTCGCAACCAATGTTCTTATTCCTGAAATGAAACGTGTTGGACTACAAAATGTCTACTATCTACCAAATGGTTTTGCGATTGGTACCTTGCCAGCAAATGATCCATCTTTAACACGAAAAATTGGCTTCATCTCCCATATGGATACTGCTGACTTTAATGCCGAAGGGGTCAATCCTCAGGTAATTGAAAACTACGATGGAGGTGTGATCCAACTAGGGAATTCTGGTTTCAAATTGGATCCAGCTGACTTCAAGAGTCTTGAGAAATATCCAGGACAAACCCTCATCACAACTGATGGAACAACCTTACTAGGTGCTGATGACAAGTCTGGTATTGCTGAGATTATGACAGCCATTGAATATCTGACGGCTCATCCTGAAATCAAACACTGTGAGATTCGTGTTGGTTTTGGTCCAGATGAGGAAATCGGTGTTGGTGCCAATAAATTTGATGCAGAAGATTTTGATGTTGATTTTGCCTACACTGTTGATGGTGGTCCACTAGGAGAACTTCAGTACGAGACCTTCTCAGCAGCTGGTGCTGAATTGCATTTCCAAGGTCGTAATGTCCACCCTGGTACTGCCAAAGGGCAAATGGTCAACGCCCTTCAGCTAGCAATTGATTTTCATAATCAACTTCCAGAAAATGACCGACCTGAGTTAACGGATGGTTACCAAGGTTTCTATCATCTTATGGATGTGACAGGTAGTGTCGAGGAGGCGCATGCAAGCTACATCATTCGTGATTTTGAAAAAGATGCCTTTGAAGCGCGTAAAGCAGCTATGCAGTCTATCACTGATAAGATGAATCAAGAACTTGGTAGCGACCGTGTCACTCTCAACTTGACAGACCAGTACTACAATATGAAAGAAGTCATTGAAAAAGATATGACTCCAATTACCATTGCTAAAGCCGTTATGGAAGATTTGGGGATCACTCCTATAATCGAACCAATCCGTGGAGGGACAGACGGCTCTAAGATTTCCTTTATGGGAATCCCAACTCCTAATATCTTTGCGGGAGGAGAAAATATGCATGGACGTTTTGAATACGTCAGCCTTCAGACCATGGAACGTGCAGTTGATACCATCATTGGTATCGTAGCTTATAAAGACTAAAAATAGGCTGGGCAAAAACTCAATTTTAAGAAAAAATGAAGTAAATCTTCACACAATAAAACGCATAGTATCAAGGTTTTTCGGCTCCTGATACTGTGCGTTTTTTGATTATAAATACGGATTATTTGGTAGCACTTCTCTTTATTGATGAACTGCTTGGGCCGCTGTGATAAGGGTCAACTTGTACACATCATCCGCATTACATCCACGAGAAAGGTCGTTAACTGGCTTGTTCAAACCTTGCAAAACAGGTCCTACAGCCGCAAAGCCACCAAGACGTTCAGCCATCTTGTATCCGATATTTCCTGCCTCGATACCTGGGAAGATGAAGACATTTGCTTGACCAGCTACCGTACTTCCAGGAGCTTTCAGAGCTGCAGTTTCAGGAACAAAGGCTGCATCAAATTGCAACTCACCATCGATTTCAAGGTCAGGACGCAAGTCGTGAGCAATTTTAGTGGCTTCTACAACCTTATCGACGCTTTCACCAAATCCTGAACCTTTAGTAGAATAGCTCAGCATGGCAATTTTAGGCTCGATGCCAAACATCTTAGCTGTGATTGCTGAGTTGATGGCAATTTCAGCCAAAGCTTCTGCATCAGGATTGATATTGATAGCACAGTCTCCAAATAGGTAACGTTCCGTACCACGAACCATGAGGAAGGCACCTGAAGTACGAGTCACATTTGGACGAGTTTTGATGATTTGAAGAGCTGGACGTACTGTTGAAGCTGTTGAGTGAATCGCACCTGATACCATTCCATCAACCAAGCCCAAGTAAACTAACATAACACCAAAATAGTTGACATCTTCAACCAAAACCTTGCGTGCATCTTCTTCAGACATTTTGCCCTTGCGACGCTCCACCAAAGCAGCAACCATTTCTTCAAATTTATCGTAGTGTTGAGGGTCGATGACTTCATAACCATCCATGATCCCTTCAATTTCAAGATAAATTTTAATTTTTTCAGGATTTCCAAGCAAAACAGGAATCACTTCTGTTTCTTTTACCAAGCGTTTAGTCGCTTGAAGAATACGTGGCTCTTCCCCTTCAGGGAGAACGATACGAGCATTTTTACCAACCAAGTTGGCTTTGAGACTTTCAAAAACTTCCATGAGTTTTCTCCTTTTAGATAATAATTATACTCTGAATCAGTTTTTATAGAGTATTAGTTGATAACTGGGTAATAAGGTTGCTAAAATCATCCGGCAAGGGACTCTCTAACTGCAAGTCTTGCTCTAAAAATGGATGATAAAAGGATAGGTAATGGCAATGCAGGGCCTGACGTTGGATGCCGTCATCCAAGCTACCACCATACAAATCATCTCCCAACAAAGGAAAACCAATATGAGAAAAATGGACTCGAATTTGGTGGGTTCGTCCAGTGTGCAAACGAATATCTACCAGGTGAATATTTCCATAAGAAGCTACAATCTTGTAGGATGTATGGGCATACTTTCCACCTTTAGCCACCCGTCTGGTGATAATAGAGTCTTCATCACGCGCAATCGGAGCAATAATTTCCCCCTCTGGTTCCAAGTATCCATCACCTTTAACCAAAGCAAAGTAGCGTTTCTCGATAGATTTCTTCTGCAACTGCTTGTCTAATCGTGCATGGGCATAGCCGTGCTTGGCAAAGAGCATCAAGCCAGAAGTGTCCCTATCAAGTCTGGTTACAATGTGAACCTGCTGATTTTCATAGTCTTGCTTGACGTAGTAACCCTTGATGAAATTGGCAATGGTATTAGAGTGATTAACACTAGGAATAGAAGCCACTCCATAGGGTTTATTTAAGACTAGAAAATGGTCATCCTCATAGAGAATATCCAGTGGGCGCTCGATAGCTTCTAGAGTTTCAAAGCCTTCCTCAGCAGGAATATCGATGGTAACGCGATCTCCAAGATCCAATAGATAAGTTGCATTTTGCGGTTGGTCATTGACCAGAATAGCTCCGCCTCGAAACTTAATCTTAGCTAGAAGCCCCTTCGAAACCTCGTGCTTTTTTAAAAAGGTCTTAATCTTGACATGCTCATCTGCGATAAATTCAAACCTCATTCGTCTACCTCGCCGATGAAAGCATCTTTAACACGATTCCAAAAACTGGTGTGACTCGGCGACGCGACAAAGTGAATCTTATGATGGTCGATTTGATATTCGATTCGTTCAATATTACGGAAGGAATAAACGCTATTGTCAACAGAAATAGTATGGTAATCGTTTCTCGTTGGGATAAGTTCAATCTTATCCTTCTTAGGAACAATAATAGATGAACCCAGCGTTCGATAAACACGATTATTAAGGCTAGCAATTTCCGTTAATTGCAAAGCTTCAATGGTAGGGTGCAAAACAGCTCCACCAAGCGACTTGTTATAGGCTGTACTACCAGTCGGCGTCGAAACTGTTAGCCCATCTCCACGAAAACGTTCAAAGGGGACACCATTGATTACGATATCCGCCACCATGGTTCGATCAGATCTGCGGATACTAGCTTCGTTGAGTGCTCTAAAAATCTTGACCTCTCCATTTCCAAGAAAAACCTTTACATTCAAAACCGGATAAGAAACTCTTGCTCCAGTATCTAGCTGCAAATTAGTCACTAGCTTGTCCAACTCAAAATTACGGTAGTCCGTATAGAAGCCCAAATGTCCAGTATGAACACCGATAAAGCGTACCTTATCAAGTTGATTTTCGTACTTATGAAAGGCTGATAAGAGCATGCCATCCCCACCGATGGAAATGACAATGTCCGGATTGGTATCATTGAGTATAAACTGATTTCTCTTCAAACGATCTCGCAATTCATACAAAACCCTTTGACTCTGTGGTTTTCTATTAGCTATCAGGTCAATTCGTTTACCTGTATTCTTCATCTGTATCGTCACTGTTTCCTACACCGTCATTTAATTTTCTACTCAAAGGATCAAAAAGAGCCTGGGCTTCCTGGATATCATCTCGAATTTTACCCATTTCTTCATCCAACTGATGGGCAATTTTGGCCGTGATTTCCAGTCGCTTCTTTATCTCCTCTGGGAAATCCCCTTGGTACTTGTAGTTGAGAGAATGTTCTATCGTTGCCCAGAAATTCATGGCCAAGGTACGAATTTGAATTTCCGCCAAAATGGTCTTGGCACCATTGATAGTATCAACCGTATATTCTACTACCACGTGATAGGAACGGTAGCCTGATGCTTTTCGATGAGTAATGTAATCTCGCTCCTGTATGATTCGCATGTCCTGACGCTTGTGCAAAATTTCCACTACTTCCTTGACGTCATCTACAAACTGAACCATCACACGCAAACCAGCAATATCCTGCAAATCGTGCTCTAAGGTTGCATAAGTAATGCCACGACGAGCCATTTTTTCCTTGATACTTTCAATCGGCTTGACTCTACCAGTCACAAACTCAATCGGAGAATGCTTATTTTGCTTACGATATTGCTTCCGAATACCACGTAGTTTAATCTTTAACTCACCAACAGCTTGAATGTAAGGATCTAGAAATTCTTCCCATTCTAAGGTCATATATTCTCCCTTGTTCTCATATTATCCTTCAAAAATATCTTTGATTTTTTCTCCAGATTTATATACAATAAATACAAAGCTATTATACCATAAATCCGCTTTCAACGATAAAGAAAAGGTAAGAAAATTGAAACATTTAGAAATTGAATTGAAAACACTCTTGAAAAAAGATGAATATGATCATCTAAAAGACCAGTTCGCAGGTGTCACTCCTGTTCTTCAAAAAAATTACTACATGGACACGCTTGATTTTGAACTTCGAGAAAAGAAAGTTGCTATGCGCATTCGCACTTTTGAAGACTGGGCAGAATTGACACTCAAAGTCCCACAAAGTGTTGGAAACATGGAATACAATCAAAAATTGCAACTAAAAGATGCTGAAAACTATTTGAGCAAGAAAGAACTTCCTCAAGGGCTAGTACTGGATGAATTGGCAAAACATGGTATTAAAATTAGTGAATGGCAGATTCTTGGTTGTCTAACGACACTTCGCTATGAAATGCAAACAGCTATTGGTCTCATGGCGCTGGATGAAAGTCAGTACTTTGATATTACAGATTACGAATTAGAGCTTGAAGTGGAAAATCATGAGCAAGGCAAACAGGATTTCCAACAATTTTTAGAGGAAAATCAGATTTCCTACCAAAAAGCTCCCTCAAAATTGGTCCGATTTGTCAAAAGCATGAAAAATAGCTGAAATAATCTCCATTTTTTGGTAAAATAGAAAAGATAAAAATACACAAGTCCCAGTTCATATATGTAAGATAAATATAACTAGGATTTAAAAAGTTTACAGAGGACGGTCTATAATGTCAGATAGAAAAAACATGAAACTTTTCGCACTCAACTCTAACCAAGAGATTGCACAGAAAATTGCACAAGCTGTTGGTGTCCCACTTGGAAAACTATCATCACGCCAATTTTCAGACGGAGAAATCCAAGTGAATATCGAAGAAAGTGTCCGTGGTTATGATGTTTACATCATCCAATCAACAAGTTTCCCTGTTAACAACCACCTAATGGAATTGTTGATCATGGTTGACGCTTGTGTGCGCGCAAGTGCCCACAGTATCAACGTTGTCCTTCCATATTTTGGCTATGCACGTCAAGACCGTATTGCTTCACCACGTGAGCCACTTACAGCTAAACTAGTTGCTAATATGCTGGTTAAGGCTGGAGTTGACCGTGTTCTTACGCTTGATTTGCATGCTGTTCAGGTGCAAGGCTTCTTTGATATTCCTGTTGACAACCTCTACACAGTTCCCCTATTTGCAAAACATTACTGCGATAAGGGCCTACTTGGTTCAGATGTTGTCGTGGTTAGCCCTAAAAATTCAGGTGTCAAACGTGCTCGTAGCTTGGCTGAATATCTTGATGCTCCTATCGCCATTATCGACTACCCTCAAGACGATGCAACTCGCAACGAAGGTTATATCATCGGTGATGTTGAAGGTAAAAAAGCCATCTTGATTGATGATATTCTTAATACAGGACGTACCTTCTCTGAAGCTGCTAAAATCGTTGAACGTGAAGGGGCTACAGAAATTTATGCTGTTTCTAGCCACGGCCTCTTCGTCGAAGGAGCTGCTGAACTTCTTGACAATACTAAGATTAAAGAAATTCTTGTGACTGATTCAGTAGCAACAAAAGAAAAAACTCCTAAAAACGTATGCTACATCACTGCTAGTGAGTTAATTGGTGATGCTATCGTCCGTATCCACGAAAGAAAACCAGTCAGCCCACTCTTTGCCTACAACAAAAAGAAATAAGGTGATTCTTTGATTTATTTGGACAATGCTGCAACGACTCCTATGTCAGCAGTTGCTATTTCAGCTATGACCAAGGTTATGCAAGAAACTCATGGCAATCCATCTAGTATTCATGGTCATGGTCGTCAAGCTGGTAAACTCTTGCGAGAAGCCCGTCAGGAACTAGCTTCGTTACTGGGGACAAAACCTCAACATATCTTTTTCACTTCTGGTGGGACTGAAGGCAACAATACTGCCATCATTGGTTACTGCCTTCGTCACCAAGAGCAAGGAAAACATATCATCACCACTGCTATTGAGCACCATGCCGTCCTTGAAACCATTGATTACTTAGTTCAACACTTTGGTTTTGAAGTAACCATTATCCAACCAGAAAATCAAGAAATCACAGCCCAGCAAATTCAAAAGGCTTTGCGTGACGATACGATTTTGGTTTCTACCATGTTTGCTAATAATGAGACAGGAAACCTATTGCCCATTGCTGAAATTAGCCAAATACTCAAGCAACACCCTGCCGCCTATCATGTCGACGCAGTTCAGGCTATTGGTAAAATCCCTATTCACCCAGAAAAATTGGGCATTGATTTTCTCACTGCTTCGGCCCACAAGTTCCATGGTCCTAAGGGAATCGGTTTTCTCTACGCTTCTAGCATGGACTTTGATTCCTATCTACATGGTGGAGACCAAGAACAGAAAAAACGTGCAGGAACTGAAAATCTGCCTGCCATCGTAGGCATGGTTGCAGCCCTAAAAGAAGACCTAGAAAAGCAAGAAGACAATTTTCAACATGTACAAAATTTAGAAACTTCCTTTCTTGCAGAGCTAGAGGGAGTTCAATATTACTTGAATAGAGGAGACCATCATCTCCCTTATGTCCTCAATATTGGATTTCCTGGCCAGAAAAATGATCTCTTACTCCTTCGTCTAGATTTAGCTGGAATTTCTATCTCTACTGGCTCAGCCTGTACGGCAGGTATTGTCCAATCCAGCCATGTTCTCGAAGCCATGTACGGGGCAAATTCAGAACGCTTGAAGGAATCCGTTCGTATCAGTTTGTCGCCACAAAATACTGTCGAAGACCTACAAACCCTCGCAAAAACCTTAAAAGAAATTATCGGAGGTTAGCCATATGGCATTTGAAAAAACCATTCAGTTAAAAAATTGTCGTTACGACTACACACTTAGCCCTTCTGTTAAAAAATTCACCCTTAAGGACAACACCTTTTTTGAGACTAAGGTTGGTAACTATGAATTGACTCGCCTTTTGGAAAAAGTTCCGAACAGCGGTGAGGGATTCCAACTCAAAATCATCATTAACAAGGAACTTACAGGTGCTAAAATCAATATCACTGACAAGTTTGGTCTTCGTCTGGTTGATATTTTCAAATCAGAAGACCACCACATTCATCAGGAAAAATTCTATTTCCTCATGGATAGCTTGGTAGAGCGTGGTGTCTTTACAAAATCAGAAAGATAGAGCTAAGATGTTTGAACTGACCTATAAGGATAGCTACCAGATAGAGCGTACACTCAAGTATGAAGATTATGAAGCTCTCATGCTGGCTTTGTCAGGATGTGTGACCCTACCAGATACACTTTATGTGACTTCTTTGACTTTTGAGGGGCAGGAAGTTTATCAAGGTCTGGTCGGAGACCTCTACCGTTTTCTATCACAAGCAGAATTTTTACATTAAAACTAAGATTTTTCTTGGTTTTTTCTTGTTTTTGTTGATTTTTTCACAATGTTTCTATAAAATAGAAGAATAGAAAGGTTGTGATTTTGTGAAAGATAAACAGTCTGCTATTCCAAAAGCTACAGCAAAAAGACTCTCTCTCTACTATCGAATTTTTAAGAGATTTCATGCAGAAAAGATTGAACGTGCCAACTCTAAACAAATTGCAGAGGCCATCGGTATTGATTCAGCGACAGTTCGTCGTGATTTTTCCTATTTTGGTGAACTAGGTCGTCGTGGTTTTGGCTATGATGTCAAAAAACTGATGACGTTTTTTGCCGATTTGCTTAATGATAACTCTATTACCAATGTCATGCTGGTTGGTATTGGAAATATGGGGCATGCCCTTCTCCACTACCGCTTCCACGAACGTAACAAGATGAAGATTATCATGGCCTTTGACCTAGATGACCATCCTGAAGTCGGCACCCAAACTCCTGATGGGATTCCCATTTACGGGATTTCTCAAATCAAGGATAAAATCAAGGATGCCGATGTGAAGACTGCTATCCTGACCGTTCCCAGCGTTAAGTCACAAGAGGTTGCTAATCTCTTGGTGGATGCTGGCGTGAAAGGAATTCTTAGTTTTTCACCAGTCCATCTGCATTTACCAAAGGACGTGGTCGTTCAGTATGTCGATTTGACAAGTGAACTCCAAACCCTCCTCTATTTCATGCGAAAAGAGGATTAGAAAGCGAAAATCATTTTATGAAAAAACCAGTTATAGGGATTACAGGAAACGAAAAAACTCATCCAGATGATGACATCATGATGAGCTACGCAGCAAAAGGCTTTGTTGAAGGCGTTAAAGACGCTGGAGGGATTCCCATCATCCTACCGATTGGTAATCAAGAAATGGCCTGCTACTATATCAGTATGATTGACAAGCTCATCTTGACAGGTGGGCAAAATGTTGATCCAAAATTCTATGGTGAACCAAAAACCATTGATAGCGATGACTACCACCTTCAAAGAGATATCTTCGAACTAGCCCTCATCAAGGAAGCTATTAAACAGAAAAAGCCAATTTTTTCTGTCTGCCGTGGAACTCAACTCTTTAACGTTGCCATGGGTGGAACTTTATACCAAGATATAGAAGACCACTGGCAGGATTGTTCCGCCGAGTACACAACCCAACGCTTAGTGACAGAACCAAATACCGTTCTCCGAGAAATCTATGGAGAAATCTCCCATATCAACTCCTTCCACCACCAGAGCATCAAGGATTTAGCACCAAATTTAAAGATTGCGGCTCATGATCCTAAGGATGGTATTATAGAAGCTGTTATGAGTACGGATGATGTCGCCTTTCTCGGTGTCCAATGGCATCCAGAATTTCTATTTGAAAATCGCCCCAAAGATAAAAAACTCTTTGACTATGTCGTTAATGAACTTTAGATTAAATCTGTTTTTTCACGGTAACTAAAGTAACTGGAGTGAGAGACAATCAAATGGTCCAAGAGGACAATTCCCATCAGGTCACAGGCTTCTTTTACAAGTTTAGTGACATGATCATCATTTCGGCTAGGCGCTACCGCTCCTGAAGGGTGATTGTGGACCAAGATGAGTGAAGTCGCCATATGCTTGATAGCATAGTGAAGAATCTCTCGCGGCTCAGCAATACTACGAGTGGCAGAACCGATAAAAATGGTCTGTTGATGAATGATTTGATTTTGAGTATTGAGATAGAGCGCCACCAGGTGCTCTTGTTTTTTGTCCCCCAATTCCTGTTGCATCTTCTTGGCCAACTTTTGGCTGCTGAGAATACTTTCCATCTCAAGGGTTTCGTGCTTGTGAATACGATGGCCCAGTTCAATCATAGCTTGTAATTCTATGGCCTTAACTCGCCCGATACCAGACAGACTCTGCAATTCCTGCAGGGTCATTTTTTTCAAATCTGTTAGGCTTGAAAGATTGTTCAAGACTTTCTGGGCAATTTCAAAAACGCTAGCTTGACGTGTTCCTGTCCTGAGTAAAATAGCTAGCAATTCTTGATTACTGAGCGCTTCTACTCCTTCCTTGGCCAGTCTTTCTCTTGGTAATAGTGAATCTTCTGGAAATAAAATACTGTACATAAAAATCCTCCTCACTTTATTATTCGTGAGAAGGATGGAAAATTAGATTTTTTTCTCAATTGGGGCTACACTAGCTAAAAGTTTTTTCAAACCTACTTCTGGGAAATTGATTTTTAATTCCTGCGTTGCACCGCTACCTGAAACTTCCAGAACGGTTCCCTCTCCCCATTTCTTGTGGAGAGCAATGTCACCAATGGACCAATTTGTCTCGCTAGAAGCTGATTTTGTGCCAGCTGTAAATTGACCAAATGGGAGACCGCTTGACTGGATAGATTTTGGAGCAGCACTGCGTTTACGGTCTTGAAGAGCCTGGGCCAAACTCATACCTTGACCGAAGGCAACCCCACCACTGCTATAAGATGCCTTAAAGCTTGTATTTGCTGGACGGGCTAGGCCTTGATACTCAAGTAAGTCTGAACTAATTTCATTAATAAAACGAGTCGGACGGTTGTAGTTGGTACGACCAAAAAGCAGGCGTGAGTTGGCATTGGTCAGATAGAGAATTTTCTCTGCACGCGTAATTCCTACATAGGCCAAACGGCGTTCTTCTTCTAATTCATCTTGATCTTCAGCCGCACGGCTAAGTGGAAAGACATTTTCTTCCATCCCAATCAAAAAGACAACTGGAAACTCGAGACCTTTGGCAGCATGCAGGGTCATTAGAGTAACTTCTGATGTCTCCTGACTACCTGAATCTGTGTCTGCAATCAAGGCCAAGTCATTTAAGAAACGACTCAGTTTGTCCAAACCAGTTTCATCTTCTGTCCCATCAGAGGTGTCATCAAAGTTTTTCGTAACAGAAAGGAACTCCTCGATGTTTTCAACCCGAGCCTTGCTTTCTAAGGTCGCTTGGGCATTTAGAATATCGACGTAACCTGTTTTTTCTAGAACAGCCTCAACCAACTCAGTAATACTTAATTGATCCAGTTGCTCCCGCAAATCCAGAACCATATTGGCAAAATCCCAGATAGATTGAGCTGCCTTCCCTTTGATTCCAGACAACATAATATTTGCTGAAGCATCTAGCATAGACATGTTTTGCATATTCGCAAAGTCACGAATTTTCTCAACAGTACCTGGCCCAATTCCACGCTTCGGTTCGTTGATAATGCGCTCAAAACTGATATTGTCACTCAAATTAGCAATAAGATTGAGGTAAGCGATGATATCACGGATTTCCTTACGGCTGTAGAATTTGGTTCCTCCAACCATGGTATAAGGAATATTTGACTTGAGCAAGGCTTCCTCAATAGTACGGGACTGCGCATTAGTACGATAAAGAACTGCAAAATCCTTGTGAAGGAAGTTTTGACTCCGACCAAGTTCATCGATAGTTCTGGCTACAAATACAGCCTCATCTAGCTCATCATTGGCACGATAGTAAACGATTTGTTCCCCATCAGCGTTTTGAGTCCAGAGATTCTTAGGACGGCGGTTTTTGTTATTTTTAATGACCTCGTTGGCCGCTTGAAGAATGGTTTTAGTGGAACGGTAATTCTCCTCCAACAAAACAACCTTGGCTTGGGGATAATCCTTTTCGAAATCCAAGATATTCTGCATATCAGCACCACGCCAACCGTAAATAGACTGGTCCGCATCTCCAACAACACAGATATTTTTAAAACGGGAAGCCAAAAGTTTGACCAATTGGTACTGAGCGTGGTTGGTATCTTGGTACTCATCAACATGGATGTATTGAAACTTCTGTTGATAGTAGGTCAGGACATCAGGATTCTGATCAAAGAGACGCAAGGTCAGCATAATCAAATCATCAAAATCAACGGATTCAGACTGACGAAGTTCTTTTTGATAAGCTGTGTAACACTGGGCTACGATTTGCGTGTACATATCGCCAGCTTGGGCAGCATAGGCAACATCATCAATCAGATCATTCTTAGCATTGGAAATTGTTCCTAAGATGCTCCGTTCATTCCATTTTTTCGGATCCAGGTTCAACTGCTTAAGAATGCGTTTCATAAGAGTTCGCTGTTCACCAGGATCGACAATTGTAAAATTACGGTTGTAGCCAATATGGTCCGCATCGCGACGCAAGATACGAACACACATGGAGTGAAAGGTCGCAATCAAACAGTCCTGAGTGGCTGGATTGAGGCCATAAGCACGTTCCTTCATCTCACGCGCAGCCTTATTAGTAAAGGTAATGGCCAAGATATTCCAAGGATTGACCAGCTTTTCATCAATCAGATAAGCAATACGGTGGGTTAAAACACGAGTCTTTCCAGAACCAGCCCCTGCCATGATTAACAAGGGACCTTCTGTCGTTTGCACCGCCTCAGCCTGACGGTCATTCATTCCATTTAATAATGCGTTCATCTTCTCTTCCTTACTCTTGAAGTCAATATTTCTATTATATCAGAATTCAGGGAAAATATCTTTACCTAGACTGGTTACGTGTAGAAGGTAACTCCTTATATCTAGATAAAAAATGAGCTTGGATAGTATTTCCAAACTCATTTAAAGTCAATTGCAATATACTAGAACAAGCCTAATACTGTTCCATCGCTTTCAACATCCATGTTGAGGGCTGCTGGTCGTTTTGGAAGTCCTGGCATGGTCATGACATCGCCAGTTAGAGCAACGATAAAGCCTGCACCTAATTTTGGTACCAACTCACGAATAGTAATTTCAAAGTTTTCAGGTGCTCCAAGTGCATTTGGATTGTCTGAGAAGCTATACTGGGTCTTAGCCATACAGATTGGCAATTTGTCCCAACCGTTTTGAACGATTTGAGCGATTTGTGTTTGAGCTTTCTTTTCAAAGTTTACTTTGCTACCACGGTAGATCTCAGTAACAATCTTTTCAATCTTTTCTTGGACAGAAAGGCCGTTGTCATACAAACGTTTATAGTTAGATGGATTTTCAGCGATAGTCTTGACAACCGTTTCGGCAAGCGCTACTCCACCTTCTGCACCATCAGCCCAGACACTTGCCAATTCAACTGGTACATCGATTGAGGCACAAAGTTCTTTCAAGGCTGCAATTTCAGCTTCTGTATCAGATACAAATTCGTTAATCGCAACAACTGCTGGAATACCGAACTTACGAATATTTTCTACATGGCGTTTCAAGTTAGCAAAACCTGCACGAACCGCCTCCACATTTTCCTCTGTCAGAGCACCTTTAGCCACACCACCATTCATCTTAAGAGCACGGAGGGTTGCGACGATAACTACTGCATCTGGAGAAGTTGGCAAGTTTGGTGTCTTGATATCAAGGAATTTCTCGGCACCAAGGTCTGCACCAAAACCAGCTTCAGTAACTGTGTAATCAGCCAAGTGAAGGGCTGTACTTGTTGCCAAGACTGAATTACATCCATGAGCGATATTGGCAAATGGACCACCATGTACAAAGGCAGGTGTTCCGTAAATTGTTTGAACCAGGTTCGGCTTAATCGCATCCTTCAAAATCAAAGCCAAGGCACCTTCAACCTGCAAATCACCTACAGAAACAGGCGTACGGTCATAGCGATAACCGATAACGATATTAGCCAAACGGCGTTTCAAGTCCTCAATGTCCGTTGCCAAACAAAGAATGGCCATAATTTCGGAAGCAACTGTAATATCAAAACCGTCCTCACGTGGAATACCATTTAGAGGGCCACCAAGTCCAACGGTTACGTGACGAAGGGCGCGATCATTCAAGTCCACTACACGTTTCCAGAGGATACGACGTTGGTCAATTCCCAACTCATTCCCTTGGTGCAAGTGGTTGTCAATCAAGGCAGAAAGAGCATTGTTGGCTGTTGTAATGGCATGCATGTCTCCAGTGAAGTGGAGGTTGATATCTTCCATTGGCAGAACTTGGGCATAACCACCACCAGCTGCACCACCCTTAATCCCCATTACTGGACCAAGAGATGGTTCGCGGATAGCAATCATGGTTTTCTTACCAATCTTGTTCAAGGCATCCGCAAGACCAATGGTAATGGTTGATTTTCCTTCACCTGCAGGTGTTGGGTTGATGGCAGTCACCAAAATCAATTTTCCAACTGGATTGCTCTCAACTGCACGAATTTTATCAAAGCTGAGCTTAGCCTTGTACTTTCCATACAACTCCAAATCGTCGTAAGAAATACCAAGTTTCTCTACAACATCAACGATTGGCTTCAACTCAATACTCTGTGCGATTTCAATATCTGTTTTCATTCAAAACTCCTCTATCCTCTTATATGATAATTCATTATAACACAAAATAAGATTTTTAACACCCTTGAACTCTCTAAACGTTCGTAAATATCCCTGTTTTTAAGATTTTTAAAGTCCTTTCTTAAATTTTATATGGCTTTATAGTTTGAAACTATATTCTTTCCTTTTACCAAATTTTTATCACTTTCATTTTACTTACCGTTTATTTTTGTGTACAATAGTGCTATGAAAATTTTAGTTACATCGGGCGGTACCAGTGAAGCTATTGATAGCGTCCGCTCCATCACTAACCATTCTACAGGTCGCTTGGGCAAAATCATCACAGAAACCTTGCTTGCTGCAGGGCATGAAGTTTGTTTAATTACTACAAAACGAGCTCTGAAGCCAGAAGCCCATCCCAACCTAAGCATTCGAGAAATTAGCAATACCAAGGACCTTCTTCTTGAAATGCAAGAACGTGTCAAGGACTATCAGGTTTTGATTCACTCAATGGCTGTGTCCGATTACACTCCTGTTTATATGACGGGGCTTGAGGAAGTTCAGGCTAGCTCTAATTTGGAAGAATTTTTAAGCAAGCAGAATCATCAGGCCAAGATTTCTTCAACTGATGAGGTTCAGGTTTTGTTCCTTAAAAAGACACCCAAAATCATCTCCCTAGTCAAGGAATGGAATCCTGCTATTCATCTGATTGGCTTCAAACTGCTGGTTGATGTCTCTGAGGATTATCTCATCGAGATTGCTAGAAAAAGTCTTATCAAGAACCAAGCAGACTTAATTATCGCAAATGACCTGACTCAAATTTCAGCAAACCAGCATCGTGCAATCTTTGTTGAAAAAGATCAGCTTCAAATAGTCCAGACTAAAGAAGAAATTGCAGAACTCCTCCTTGAAAAAATTCAAACCTATCATTCATAGAAAGGAAAGCTATGGCACATATTCTCTTGGCTGTAACGGGGTCAATCGCCTCTTACAAGTCGGCAGATTTAGTCAGTTCTCTAAAAAAACAAGGCCATCAAGTCACTGTCTTAATGACTCAGGCTGCTACAGAGTTTATCCAACCTTTGACACTACAGGTACTCTCACAGAATTCCGTCCACCTGGATGTCATGAAGGAACCCTATCCTGAACAGGTTAATCATATCGAACTTGGAAAAGAAACTGATCTATTCATCGTGGCCCCTGCAACAGCTAACACTATTGCAAAACTAGCCCATGGCTTTGCGGACAACATGGTGACCAGTACGGCTCTAGCCTTGCCAAGTCATATCCCAAAACTCATCGCACCAGCAATGAATACAAAAATGTATGACCATCCGGCAACTCAGGCTAATCTAAAAACATTAGAAAGCTACGGCTATCAGCTGATTGCTCCTAAGGAATCCCTACTAGCTTGTGGCGACCATGGACGAGGAGCTTTAGCCGACCTCACAATTATTTTAGAAAGAATAAAGGAAACTATCGATGAAAAAACGCTCTAATATTGCACCTATTGCTATCTTTTTTGCAACCATGCTCGTAATACACTTTCTGAGCTCACTTATCTTTAACCTTTTTCCATTTCCAATCAAACCGACTATCGTTCATATTCCTGTCATTATTGCCAGCATTATTTACGGTCCACGAGTTGGGGTTACACTTGGATTTTTGATGGGGCTTCTTAGCTTGACAGTTAATACTATTACAATTTTACCAACAAGCTACCTCTTCTCCCCATTTGTACCAAACGGAAACATCTACTCAGCTATCATTGCCATCGTCCCACGTATTTTGATTGGTTTAACTCCGTATCTAGTCTATAAACTGATGAAAAATAAAACTGGTCTTATTTTAGCTGGTGCCCTTGGTTCACTTACCAACACAGTCTTTGTACTTGGTGGAATTTTCTACCTTTTTGGAAATGTTTTTGATGGTAATATCCAAAAACTCCTAGCAACTGTTATCTCAACAAATTCCATTGCCGAATTAGTCATTTCCGCAGTTCTAACCCTAGCCATTGTTCCAAGACTACAGACTTTGAAAAAATAAAAACATCTCCACTTTCAAGCTTGAAGGTGGAGATTTTGTTTGAAGTAGTTTCTTTTTAGTGAAATCTTTACCAATATTTAACTTACAAACGACCTATAAACCCAAGTAAATCCTTGCTTTATTGTCTTCTTTATAGTACTATACTAGTGTATATACAGTTAAAAAGGAGATTCTTATGAACACACGGAAAAAGACACAATTTATGACAATGACTGCCCTCTTAACGGCTATTGCGATTTTGATTCCGATTGTGATGCCTTTCAAGATTGTCATTCCACCTGCTTCTTATACTTTAGGAAGCCACATCGCTATTTTTATCGCTATGTTCTTGTCGCCCTTGATGGCAATTTTTGTCATCCTAGCCTCTAGTTTTGGATTTTTGATGGCTGGCTATCCCATGGTTATCGTATTTCGAGCTTTTTCCCATATCTTTTTTGGGACTTTGGGAGCTCTTTACCTACAAAAATTCCCCGATACCCTAGATAAACCAAAATCTTCCTGGATTTTCAACTTTGTGTTAGCGCTTGTCCATGCCCTTGCTGAAGTATTAGCCTGTGTCGTTTTTTACGCAACTTCTGGTACTAATGTAGAAAATATGTTTTATGTTCTCTTTGTGCTAGTTGGATTTGGCACAATTATCCATAGTATGGTAGACTATACATTAGCACTAGCTGTCTATAAAGTGCTTCGAAAACGCCGTTAAAAAGGAAAAGCTATGACAAAAGATCGCAAACATGCTCTGCTCCAACTCTTGAAAGAAGCTCCTAAAGCCCTCAATGGTCAAAGTTTGGCTGAACATTTTCATGTCACACGTCAGGTCATTGTACAGGACATTGCAATTTTGAGAGCCGATGGCGCTCCTATCCTATCCACTAATCGTGGCTACATCTATAAGCAAATTGAAACCAATCCTTATGTTCACAAACTGTTCAAAGTGAAACATGAAGTTGAAGAAATCGGTCAGGAACTCCTTGCTATCGTTGATAATGGAGGGCGTGTTCAGAATACCTTGATTGATCATCCCGTTTATGGAGAAATTGAAACCTTGCTGAAACTGTCTTGTCGCCGAGATGTGCAACATTTTCTAGAACAAGTCGAGCATTCTGACTTTAGACCTCTGTCTGAATTGACAGATGGCATCCATTACCACCTAGTCGAAGCTGAAACACAACAAGACCTCCACTATATTGAGGAGGCCTTGGAGCAGCTAGGTTATTTAGTAAAAGACTAGAAGATTTTCTTGTCCCAGCCATCTTCTGTACGGTGGCGGTAGAAAAACTCTGATTTGTCCGGAGCTTCCATCATCTCCATCAAAGGTAGCATATCATAGGCCAGATCCAAGTTTGGAATCTGGTCTTTTTGCACCCAAGAAACTTCTCCTTCATCTGAAGAGCGAAGGGTACCAGAGAAATCAGTTGCCTTATAACAAACGACAATATAGCGCCCACCTGTATCCAGCGGCCAATTTTTAATACCGACAAGTTGAGGATTTTGTATAGTCAACCCTGTTTCTTCATAGATTTCACGAATGACTGACTCTGCAAAAGACTCGCCATTTTCTACATGACCTCCAGGAAAGGCATAACCTGACCAGCGATTGGTTTCAGGAGCGCGATACTGCATCACCACTCGCTGAGTTTCGAGGTCTTCAATCAGACAAATGTTTGTTAAAATCGTTAATTGGGAACGGGACATATTTTCTCCTTTAGATAATATTCTAATCCAACGCCTTGACTTCCAACATCATATCCCGAATCTGAGCTGCTAGTTCAAAGTCAAGCACTTCAACGGCTTCTTGCATTTGTTTTTCAAGTTTCTTGACAAGTTCTTTGCGTTCTTGTTTGTTAAGGCTATTGATATCGACTTCCTTGTCCTCTTCCTTAGCAACTGCCTTGGTCACAGCAATCAGGTCACGGATTTCTTTCTTGATTGTCTGAGGCACAATACCGTGTTCTTCATTATAGGCCATCTGGATTTTCCGACGGCGGGCAGTTTCATCGATAGCACGTTGCATAGACTGGGTAACCGTGTCCGCATACATGATGACATGACCTTCACTGTTACGAGCAGCACGACCAATGGTCTGGATAAGGCCACGTTCATTACGAAGGAAACCTTCCTTGTCAGCATCAAGAATGGCTACGAGGCTCACTTCAGGAACGTCAATCCCTTCACGGAGCAGGTTGATTCCGACCAAAACATCAAAGACACCCAAGCGCAGGTCACGGATAATCTCCGTCCGTTCCAAGGTCTTAATATCCGAGTGCATGTACTTAACCTTGATACCCATTTCCTTGAAGTAGTCGGTCAAATCTTCTGCCATTTTCTTGGTCAAAGTTGTGATAAAGGTTCGCTCGTTCTTTTCAACACGGGCATTAATTTCACCTAAGAGGTCATCAATCTGTCCCATAGTCGGACGGACTTCCACCTCAGGATCCAAAAGCCCTGTCGGACGAATGATTTGCTCAATTACTGTCTCAGTCTGTTCATTTTCATAGTCACCCGGTGTCGCTGAAACGTAAACAATCTGATGCACATGGCTTTCAAACTCTTCACGACGAAGAGGACGATTGTCCAAGGCGGAGGGCAAACGGAAACCATAATTTACTAACATTTCCTTACGAGAACGGTCTCCATTGTACATGCCCTTGATTTGTCCCATGGTCATGTGACTTTCGTCAATCATAATCAAGAAATCATCTGGGAAGAAGTCGAGAAGCGTATAAGGAGGCTCTCCTTCGCTCCGTCCATCCATGTGACGTGAGTAGTTTTCAACCCCATTTGTATAGCCCATCTCGCGCAGCATTTCGATATCATACTCTGTCCGCTGTTTCAAACGCTGGGCTTCAAGCAGTTTGCCTTCCTTCTCAAAGATAGCTAGTTGCTCTTCTAATTCTGCTTGAATCTTGGCAATAGCATCCTCCATATGATCGTCATTGGTCACAAAGTGAGTAGCTGGGAAAATAGCCAAATGATCCACTTCTCCCAACACCTGACCTGTCAGAGCCTCAACTTCACGAATACGGTCAATTTCGTCACCGAAGAACTCTACTCGAAAGGCGTGTTCATCACGAGAGGCTGGGAAAATCTCTACCACATCCCCACGCACACGAAATCTTCCCCGTTGGAAATCAATATCATTGCGTTCAAACTGGATATCAACCAAGTCATTCAAGAGTTTATCACGAGAAATTTCAAGACCTGGACGGAGACTAACGACACTATCAGCGTATTCCTTGGGCGAACCCAAACCATAGATACAAGAGACTGAAGCTACGACAATAACATCATTGCGCTCCAAAAGGGCTGAAGTCGCTGAGTGACGGAGCTTGTCAATCTCGTCATTGACAGAACTATCCTTTTCAATATAGGTATCGCTGGAAGGGACATAGGCCTCTGGTTGGTAATAATCATAGTAAGATACGAAGTACTCAACTGCATTTTCAGGGAAAAATTCCTTAAATTCTCCATAGAGCTGACCAGCAAGCGTCTTATTGTGGGCGATGACCAGAGTTGGTTTATTTACTTTGGAAATAACCTGACTCATGGTGTAGGTCTTCCCTGTTCCAGTCGCCCCCATCAGAATCTGAGCTTTTTCTCCACCCTCGATATTATCAACCAACTGCTCGATAGCTTGTGGTTGATCTCCTGATGGCTGATATTTTGATACTAGTTTAAATTGATTATCTGTAATACGATTGATCATAAGAATCCTCTCTCCATGTGCTATTCCTATTTTAGCATACTTACAGCATTTTCACGAAGAAAAGGACGGACAGAAGTCACATCCTTTCATTTTCTTCCTTTAATTGGTAAGCGAGATAGACAATCAGCAGTAGCAATACCAGACTTGTCATGATAGAACCTTCAATCCCAAAAGATCCTCCTGATAGCCAATCTTGATTACCTTGTGGCAAAAAGGTCATCAGAGATGTTCCTGACGGTTGACCACTAACTAAAATCCCAAAGAGATTACCCTGAGCAAAATTCCAAGCCCCATGAATACCTGCAACACCCCAAACAGTATCAGTTTTGAGAAGGTAAAGAGTCATGGCAACTCCGAATAAAAAGAGATTTACTAGAGATAGTGGTGTTAGACCAGAATTGCCCATATGAAGCAGGGTAAAGAATAGGCTAGATATAAGAACAGCAAGTTTTAGATTAGTTCTTGAGGCCAATTGGGGAAGGAGCCAAGCACGGGCCACCACTTCTTCTGCTGTCCCCTGTAAAATCCAAAATGGGATAGTAAAGACAACAAAGGCAAGCGAATAAGGATTTAAGTGAATAGACTCAAAACGATATTGCCCCAAGGCTACTAACACTAACAAGGTCAGAAGAAAAAGTGCCAGGCCTAAGCCAAATCCTTTAAGAAGATTGCTTAGGAAATTCTCTCTATAAAATCCCAAGGTTCGAATAGGTCTTTTCTCAACTTTTCTAGTCCATCTGAACACAGTGTTGAGAACGAACCCAAAGGCCAGTAATTCTAAAATTAAACGAAAATCACCTGTTTTATCCGTCAAGCTCTGATGCAAGGTCTGCAAGTAGGTTGCAAGATTTTGACCAGCCTCTCCAAAATTTCTAGCAAGTCCGATGAGAGCTAATAAACT
This sequence comes from Streptococcus sp. 20925_1_69, assembly GCF_041432365.1. Lineage (GTDB taxonomy): Bacteria > Bacillota > Bacilli > Lactobacillales > Streptococcaceae > Streptococcus. The sequence goes on along the minus strand of NZ_JAPVZL010000010.1, from coordinate 32,425 downwards.
AATACCATACAGAGTATAAGCCACAAACTCTCCTATGAAGACAAAAGCAAAGGCTAACAAGGGGCTTGTGTAAATGTTTAAACTCATTTTTGAAGCTTGGAAGTCTTTAAATATTCTTTTGTTCTTCATATCCCTGTCCTCTTTTCTTCTATATATACTATTATTATAGCACTTTTTAATAGCAATTCAAGAAAGAAAGAAAGAAAAGAAAAAACAATGTTACATTTTCTGACACAGAAATATAAAAATTTGCCTTTTTTTACTTTTTCTGATATAATGGGAAAATATTCGGAAAAGGAGACTAAAAATGAAGAAAAAATTTCTAGCATTTTTGCTAATTTTATTCCCAATTTTCTCATTAGGTATTGCGAAAGCAGAGACGATTAAGATTGTGTCTGATACCGCCTATGCACCTTTTGAGTTTAAAGATTCAGATCAAACTTATAAAGGAATTGATGTTGACATTATTAACAAAGTCGCTGAGATTAAAGGATGGAACATTCAGATGTCTTATCCCGGATTTGACGCAGCGGTAAATGCGGTTCAAGCTGGTCAAGCTGACGCTATCATGGCAGGGATGACAAAGACGAAAGAACGTGAAAAAGTTTTCACCATGTCTGATACTTACTATGATACAAAAGTTGTCATTGCTACTACAAAGGCACACAAGATTAGCAAGTACGACCAATTAACTGGCAAAACCGTTGGTGTTAAAAACGGAACTGCTGCTCAACGTTTTCTTGAAACAATCAAAGATAAATACGGCTTTACTATTAAAACATTTGACACTAGTGATTTGATGAACAACAGCTTGAGTGCTGGTGCCATCGATGCTATGATGGATGATAAACCTGTTATCGAGTATGCCATTAACCAAGGGCAAGACCTCCATATTGAAATGGATGGTGAAGCTGTAGGTAGCTTTGCTTTCGGTGTTAAAAAAGGTAGCAAATACGAGCATCTAGTCACTGAATTTAACCAAGCCTTGGCTGAAATGAAAAAAGATGGTAGTCTTGATAAAATCATCAAGAAATGGACTGCTTCATCATCTTCAGCAGTGCCAACTACAACTACTCTAGCAGGATTAAAAGCCATTCCTGTTAAGGCTAAATACATCATTGCCAGCGATTCTTCTTTTGCACCTTTTGTTTTCCAAAATTCAAGCAACCAATTTACTGGTATTGATATGGAATTGATTAAGGCAATCGCTAAGGACCAAGGTTTTGAAATTGAAATCACCAACCCTGGTTTTGATGCTGCTATCAGTGCTGTTCAAGCTGGTCAAGCTGATGGTATCATTGCTGGTATGTCTGTCACTGATGCTCGTAAGGCAACTTTTGACTTCTCAGAATCATACTACACTGCCAATACTATCCTTGGTGTCAAAGAATCAAGCAATATTGCTTCTTATGAAGATTTGAAAGGGAAGACAGTTGGTGTTAAAAACGGAACTGCTTCTCAAACATTCCTAACAGAAAATCAAAACAAATACGGTTACAAAATCAAAACATTTGCTGATGGTTCTTCAATGTATGACAGTTTAAACACTGGTGCCATTGATGCCGTTATGGATGATGAACCTGTTCTCAAATATTCTATCAGCCAAGGACAAAAATTGAAAACTCCAATCGCTGGAACTCCAATCGGTGAAACAGCCTTTGCCGTTAAAAAAGGAGCAAATCCAGAGTTAATTGAAATGTTCAACAACGGACTGGCAAACCTTAAAGCAAACGGAGAATTCCAAAAGATTCTTGATAAATACCTAGCTAGTGAGTCATCAACTGCTTCAACAAGCACTGTTGATGAGACAACTATCTGGGGCTTGCTTCAAAACAACTACAAACAACTCCTTAGCGGTCTTGGTATCACTCTTGCTCTAGCTCTTATCTCATTTGCTATTGCTATTGTTATCGGGATTATCTTCGGTATGTTTAGTGTCAGCCCCTACAAATCTCTTCGTGTGATTTCTGAGATTTTCGTTGACGTTATCCGTGGTATTCCTTTGATGATTCTTGCAGCCTTCATCTTCTGGGGAATTCCAAACTTCATCGAGTCTATCACAGGCCAACAAAGTCCAATTAACGACTTCGTAGCCGGTACCATTGCCCTCTCACTCAATGCGGCTGCTTATATCGCTGAAATCGTTCGTGGTGGTATTCAGGCCGTTCCAGTTGGTCAAATGGAAGCCAGCCGAAGCTTGGGTATCTCTTATGGAAAAACCATGCGTAAGATTATCTTGCCACAAGCAACTAAATTGATGTTGCCAAACTTTGTTAACCAATTCGTTATCGCTCTTAAAGATACAACCATCGTATCTGCTATCGGTTTGGTTGAACTCTTCCAAACTGGTAAGATTATCATCGCCCGTAACTACCAAAGTTTCAAGATGTATGCAATCCTTGCTATCTTCTATCTTGTAATTATCACACTTTTGACTAGACTAGCGAAACGCTTAGAAAAGAGGATTCGTTAATGGCAAAATTAAAAATTGATGTAAATGATTTACACAAAAACTACGGAAAAAATGAAGTTTTAAAAGGAATTACGACTAAGTTCTATGAAGGGGATGTTGTTTGTATCATCGGTCCTTCAGGTTCTGGTAAGTCAACCTTCCTCCGTAGCCTCAATCTTCTAGAAGAAGTCACTAGTGGTCACATCACTGTGAACGGTTATGACTTAACTGAAAAAACAACCAATGTTGACCACGTCCGTGAAAATATCGGAATGGTTTTCCAACACTTCAACCTCTTCCCACACATGTCTGTATTGGACAACATTACCTTTGCTCCTATTGAGCACAAGTTGATGACTAAGGAAGAAGCTGAGCAATTGGGAATGGAGTTGCTTGAGAAGGTTGGGCTAGCAGATAAAGCTAATGCAAACCCAGATAGCCTATCAGGTGGTCAAAAACAACGTGTAGCCATCGCTCGTGGACTAGCAATGAATCCAGACATCATGCTCTTTGATGAACCAACTTCTGCCCTTGACCCTGAGATGGTTGGAGACGTACTAAACGTTATGAAAGAATTAGCTGAGCAAGGCATGACCATGATTATCGTAACCCATGAGATGGGATTTGCCCGTCAGGTTGCCAACCGCGTTATCTTTACTGCAGATGGTGAATTCCTTGAAGACGGAACACCTGATCAAATCTTTGATAACCCACAACACCCACGTCTGAAAGAGTTCTTGGACAAGGTCTTAAACGTCTAAACTCAAACTGTAAGGATTTCCTTGCAGTTTTTTTCTATCTCGTATTGGATTTTTTGATTTTTCGTAAAATTATGTTAGAATTAAATTTATGAAATGAGGTTTCCTCATACCTAGCAAGACTAGGAATAAAAATAGAAATTAGGTAGCTAGATGTCATCTAAGGTTATTGTTACAATTTTCGGTGCGAGTGGAGACCTGGCTAAACGCAAGCTCTACCCTTCCCTTTTTAGACTATATAAATCCGGCAATCTTTCCGAGCACTTTGCTGTTATTGGAACTGCCCGTCGTCCTTGGAGCAAGGAATATTTTGAATCTGTTGTAGTCGAATCCATCCTTGATTTGGCAGATAGTACCGAACAGGCTCAAGAGTTCGCTAGCCACTTCTACTATCAAAGTCATGATGTCAATGACACGGAACACTACATCGCTTTACGTCAATTACAGGCTGAACTAAATGACAAGTACCAAGCTGAACACAACAAACTCTTCTTCTTGTCGATGGCACCTCAGTTCTTTGGAACCATTGCAAAGCACCTCAAGTCTGAAAACATTGTAGATGGTAAAGGTTTTGAACGTTTAATCGTTGAAAAACCATTTGGTACAGATTACGCAACTGCAAGCAAGTTGAATGACGAACTCCTAGCAACATTTGACGAAGAACAAATTTTCCGTATTGACCATTATCTTGGTAAGGAAATGATTCAAAGCATCTTTGCAGTTCGCTTTGCAAACTTGATTTTTGAAAACGTTTGGAACAAGGACTTTATCGATAATGTTCAAATTACCTTTGCAGAGCGCTTGGGTGTAGAAGAGCGTGGGGGATACTATGACCAATCTGGTGCCCTCCGCGACATGGTACAGAACCATACACTCCAACTTCTTTCACTCCTTGCCATGGACAAGCCAGCAACCTTCACAAAAGATGAGATTCGTGCTGAGAAGATTAAGGTATTTAAAAACCTCTATCATCCAACTGATGAAGAGCTTAAAGAACACTTTATCCGTGGCCAATACCGCTCTGGTAAGATTGATGGGATGAAATACATCTCTTATCGTAGTGAGCCAAATGTAAATCCAGAATCTACAACAGAAACTTTTGCATCTGGTGCCTTCTTTGTAGACAGTGATCGATTCCGTGGTGTTCCTTTCTTCTTCCGTACTGGTAAACGTCTGACTGAAAAAGGAACTCATGTCAACATCGTCTTTAAACAAATGGACTCTATCTTTGGAGAACCACTTGCTCCAAACATTTTGACCATCTATATCCAACCCACAGAAGGCTTCTCTCTCAGTCTAAATGGGAAGCAAGTAGGAGAAGAATTTAACTTGGCTCCTAACTCACTTGATTACCGTACAGATGCGACCGCAACTGGTGCTTCTCCAGAACCATACGAGAAATTGATTTATGATGTCTTAAATAACAACTCAACTAACTTTAGCCACTGGGATGAAGTTGGTGCGTCATGGAAATTGATTGACCGTATCGAAGAGCTCTGGGCTGAAAATGGTGCCCCACTTCATGATTATAAAGCTGGAAGCATGGGACCTCAAGCCAGCTTTGACTTACTTGAAAAATTCGATGCCAAATGGACTTGGCAACCAGATATCGCCTATCGTCAAGATGGTCGTTTAGAATAAAAAAATTCCTGCAAGTTTGTACCTTGCAGGAATTTTGCTTCTGATTAGATTAAGCCTTCCAAGAGACCCTTCATAAAGTTTTCTGAGTTAAACTCGCCAATATCATCGATTTTTTCACCAAATCCAATCAATTTTACAGGAATATTGAGTTCTTCACGGATGGCTAGAACAACACCACCTCGAGCAGTTCCATCAATCTTAGTCAAGACAATTCCAGTTAATGGCGTGATTTTTGAAAATTCTTTGGCCTGTACCAGGGCATTTTGACCCGTTGATGCATCCAGAGCCAAGAAGGTTTCATGGGGTGCCTCTGGCACAACACGTTTAATGATACGACCAATCTTCTCCAACTCAGCCATGAGGTTGTCCTTGTTTTGCAAACGACCAGCAGTATCAATCATGAGAATATCGATACCTTCAGCTACAGCACGTTCCATGCCATCAAAGACTACACTGGCTGGATCAGCTTTTTCAGGTCCAGTCACAACTGGAACGTCCACACGACGGCCCCATTCAGCAAGCTGGGCTACTGCCCCTGCACGGAAGGTATCTGCCGCAACCAACATGACCTTCTTACCAGCTTGTTTATAGCGGTGAGCTAGTTTCCCGATAGAAGTTGTTTTCCCAACACCATTCACACCAACAAAGAGCATGACTGTCAAGCCATCTTGGAAGTGGATACTTTCATCGTAGTTGCCATCCTTTTCATAAAGCTCAACCAATTTCTCAATGATGACACGGCGAAGTACATCAGGTTTCTTGGCATTTTCAAGCTTGGCTTCGTAGCGTAGCTCCTCTGTTAAGTTAGAAGCGACTTGTACACCAACGTCACTCATGATCAGCAATTCTTCCAGTTCCTCGAAAAATTCTTCGTCAACAGAGCGGAAGTTAGCAAAGAAGGCGTTCAAGCGAGCACCAAATCCTGTACGAGTTTTCTTGAGACTGCGGTCATATTTTTCCTGAACAGTCTCTTCTACTTGAGGCGTTTCTGCTTCAAGAACTTCAGAATTATTTTCTTCTACAGTTTCTAGGAGCTCAGTTTTCTCTTCCTCTAGGACTTCTTCTTGAGAAACCTCTGCAGCTGGCTCTAAATCCAGATTTTCTTCAACTTTGACTTGGATTTCCTCTTCTTGGAGCGCAACGTCTTCAACAACTTCAACCTCTGCTTCTTCTTGAGAAACTTCCTCAGCTTCTGTAAGGGCAGGCTCAGTATCTTCAGACAAATCAAGATTTTCTAGAGCTTCTTTTACAACTTCTTCGATTTTAGGTTCTTCTTTTTTTCCGAATAAACGGTCAAATAATCCCATATCTTAGTTCTCCTTTAGCACGTATTCTTCGATAGCCCAGGCAACAGCTTCTTCATCATTGGTCATTGGCGTCACTACATTTGCGACTGCCTTGACTTCAGGAACAGCGTTTTGCATGGCAACACCGAGTCCTGCCCACTCAATCATAGCCAAATCATTGGCCTCATCTCCACAGGCCATGACTTGGCTTTGGTCGATTCCAAGATGGCTGATTAGTTTTGCCAAACCTGTTGCTTTATGAACATTCTTTGGTGACCACTCTAGCAACATTTCACGTGATTTAAAGATTTCATATTGGTCAAACAATTCTGGAGATATCTTCTGAATGGCTGCATCCAAGGGTTCTTGAGCAAAGGCAGTCACGCATTTATTGTAGGTCATTTGACTAGACAAGTCTTCAAAGTCAACTGGAACAAAGGTCAAAGCTGGATTGAATTTGGCATACAGACTTTCTTGGTCCGATTGGATTTGATAAACAGTTCCTTCTGAGATAGCATCAAGAGGCAGTAATAATTTCTCTGTTTCTTCATACAAACGTGCCACATCATCATATGAAAAGACTGTTTTATCAAGGATTTCACCTGTATTTTTCTGAACTAATCCACCATTAAAGGTAATCGTATACTCATCTTCGTGGCCGTCAGTCCCTAACTCATGGAGAAAGAAATCCATGGCTTTTAAGGGACGACCAGTTGTCAATACGACCTTGATACCACGATCACGCGCAGCTTTCAAGGTTGCCTTGGTACGATCCGTCAGCCTTTTATCAGTAGTCAGCAAGGTGCCGTCCAAGTCCAATGCAATCAATTTTATATCTGCCATTATAAGCCCTCCATATAAGCTATAACCGACTGGTCCTTATGGTGACCAATCACAGTCTCTGCTAATTCTAAAATTTCTGGTCGTGCATTTTCAGGAGCTACAGGATGTCCCACAACCTGCATCATATGCAAATCATTTAGATTGTCTCCAAAAGCCATAACCTGATCCATTGTGATACCAAGTTTTTTAGCCAATTCAACAATAGCCACTCCCTTATCGACATAGTCCAGAACAATATCAATAGATTCAAAGCCAGTTGTCATGGCCTTAACACCAGGAACATGTTCATTGACCCAAGCTTCTCCAGCTTCTAGCGTTTCTTCTGTGAAGTTGGTTGTAAATTTGAAAATATCATCTGTGATATCTTCCAAACTCGCTACTTTTTGGATATTTTCATTATAGTGCTGACTCACTTTTAAATAGATCTCATCAACCGTATCTAGCACATAAGAGCCTTTTTTCCCCGTCAAGAGCAGTTTATTGATATCTACATAAGGTGAAGTTTTCAGCTTTTCAAAAGTTGCCAGATAAAAATCACGAGACATAGTCGCTTCATACAAGTCCTGACCTTGATACTCTACCAAACTGCCATTTTCCGCGATGAAAATAATGTCATCACGAACATCAGCAAATAATTTTTCTAGAGACAGAAATCCGCGTCCTGAAGCCACCGCAAAGTAAATCCCTTTTTCCTTGTAGGAAGCCAAGAGAGACTTGAGGCGGTCCATATCAAAGCGCCCATTCCCATCTAGGAAGGTTCCGTCCATATCCGTTGCTACTAGTTTAATTGTCATCTTTCAATACTTTCTAAATCTTTTAACTTCACCGAAACAATTTTTGAGACACCTGATTCTTGCATAGTCACTCCATAGATAGAATCAGCCGCTGCCATGGTTCCCTTACGGTGGGTTACGACGATAAACTGGCTGTCCTTGTCAAATCGATTGAGATAATCCCCAAAACGTTTAACATTAGCTTCATCCAGCGCAGCCTCTACCTCATCCAAGATAACAAATGGAATGGTCTTAACACGAATAATAGAGAAGAGCAAGGCAAGAGCCGATAGAGCTTTTTCACCACCACTCATGAGGTTAAGCGACTGGATTTTCTTACCTGGAGGTTGAACAGAAATCTCCACACCAGCTGTTAAAAGGTCGCCCTCAGTCAATATCAAGTCTGCCTGACCTCCGCCAAACATCTGTTTGAAGGTCACTTTAAAGGACTCACGAATAGCTTCAAAGGTTGATTTAAAGCGTTCCTTGACCTCATCATTCATCTCTGTAATGGTCTCAAGGAGCAAGTTTTTCGCTGACAAAATGTCATCACGTTGACTATTCAAGAAATCCAAACGGTTGTGAACCTCTTCATACTGGTCAATAGCTTCTAAGTTGACAGGTCCCAGTGATCGAATAGCCTTCTCTAAATCCTTCACCTCTTGCTCTGCCAGATTGAGATTTTCCAACTCATGCGCCTTTTCTAGAGCTTCAGTATAGCTAATCTGATACTGGTCTGTTAATTGACTTTGTAAATGGCGCAAGCGCTCGCTAACCTTTTCTTTCTTTGCTTCAGCACGTGTTTGCTTGCGAATCCACTCTTCATTCTGTTGGCGAGCCTGATCCAAATGACTAGCAATATCATCCAGTTGACCTTCAATATCATCCAATTCAAACTGCTTGCGAATCAAACCTTGTTGGAGATTTGTTTTCTGCATTTTGGCTTCTTCCACCTGTTGATTGAGCTGATCTGTATCAACCTTCTCCAGATTATCAACCTTTTCTTGGAGAAGACGCTGGATTTCCTCTTGTTCGATATCTAAATTGTCCAATTCCTTGCCTAAACGCTCAATATTAGCCACTTCATAACGTTTTTGCCCTTGCAGTTCTGTCTTAAGCAAGCGTGCTTGCGCTAGCTCTTCCTGCAAGTTTTGATAGCGTTCTTGGATGGCGTTTTTGTTAGACTTAATCTCTTCAATCTCAACTTCCAGATTTTGCTTGTCACTGGCAATAGTAGCAAGACGCTCTTGGCATTTTTCCTTATCTGCTTGCCAATCTCCCTCAGAAAGACGATTTAATTCCTCTTCTTGGAGTTTCCAAAGAGTTTCCAGTTCTTCAACTTGCTTACTGGTCTGCTGATAAGCAAGCGATAAGCCCTGCTCCTGAATACGAGCCTGCTCACCCTGAGATTTGATGGCTTCTAATGATTCAGTCAATCTAGCCATCTCATCTTGCAATACCTTCAAACTCGCTTCTTCAGAACGCAAGTTTGCTTCTTCTTCAGCAATTTCTTTTTGTAATTGCTCCAGTTCTGGCTTGATAAAAATACTGTTGTTCTGGCGATTGGCTCCACCTGCATAGGAACCACCTGTACGAAGCTCTGTCCCATCCAATGTCACAATGCGAATCTGATAACGAACCTGGCGAGCAGCTGCACGCGCATGTTCTACGGTATCAAAGATAGCCGTCGTAGCTAGCAAGTTCTTGAAAATGGCTTCCAGTCTAGTATCGAAAGTAACTAACTCATCTGCCATGCCCAGAAATCCTGGACTTGCAGCGATAGCATCTTGGTTCTGACTAGAAATTGTACGGGCCTTGATAGTCGTCAACGGAAGGAAGGTTGCACGACCAGATCTGTTTCGTTTGAGGAAGTCTATAGCCTTAGTCGCCGCGTTCTCATCTTCTACGATGATGTGCTGACTGCTTGCTCCAAGCGCAATCTCTAAGGCAGTTTGATAATGAACATCAAAAGTCAGATGCTCACTAACTGCGCCAATAATTCCACCAAGGCGATCTTTTTCTTGGAGGACACTCTTGACACCTGCATAAAAGTTGCTATGATTTCTTAGGATGTTTTCCAAACTTTGGGCTCTAGCCTGCTTGTTTTTAAGACTGTCCAGACGGTCAAAGAGTTGACTTTGTTGAGCTTGATAGGAAGCTTTCTGCTCCTCTTGCTCCTTGGCAATAGCTTGATAGTCGGCCAATAATTTCTGAACTTGCTCCTTAGCAGTTTCAAGCTCAGCATTTTGCTTACTAGCCTTCTCTTTAGCTGTAGCCAATTGTTCTTTTAGCTTTTCTAGTTGATCTGCTTGTTTTTGAGAAAGCTGACGACTATTTTCCAACTCATTCTCGATGCGGGTCAGTTGGTTTGAGACATCCGCTTCTTCTTGTAAAAGGGCCACAAAGCGTTCACGTAAGAGCTCAATCATCTGATCAGGATCATCTGAAAAAGCTAGCAATTCAGCTTCTAAACGATTGAGTTTTTGATTATTTTGGACTAGATTTTCCTCTAAAAGTGCTAAAGAGCTTTCCTTATCAGATTTTTCTTTGCTGAGTGAATTTCTCTTATCCTCCAAAGAGGCCAAACGGGCTTGTGCTTCCTGTTGATTCAGGGCTACTTGCTCAGATTCCAGTTTCGATAAGGCTAATTTTCTCTCTAAATCACTAATTAGACTGGTCAGATCCATCAAACTGCCTTGGTCTTTGGCCATTTCAGCCTGTAAATCTTGGCGTTGCTTCTTGAGATTCTGATTTTCCTCTTCTAATTTTTCACGCTTTTGGTAATAGCTCGTCAAGAGTTCCTGAACCTGTGCCAACTCTTCTTCTGTCGACTCTAGTTCAGCCTTATTTTCCTTGATTTGAGCAACAAGGACATCTAAGTAAATAGCCTTACGTTGGACTTCCAAGTCTAGAAATTTGCGGGCATTCTCAGCTTGCTTCTCAAGAGGCTTGATTTGATTATCCAACTCGTAGATAATGTCTTCAAGACGGTCTAAATTGTCCTGAGTTTGCTGCAGTTTACTCTCAGTTTCTTTTCGACGAGTCTTGTATTTCAAAACTCCAGCAGCTTCTTCAAAAATAGCTCTCCGTTCCTCAGGCTTGGAGTTGAAAATCTCCTCAACCTTCCCTTGGGAAATGATAGAGAAGGAATCTCGTCCCAAACCTGTATCCAAGAAAAGATCATGAATATCACGCAGACGAACTTTCTTGCCGTCAATCTTGTATTCGCTATCTCCACTACGATAGATATGGCGTTCTACCCTGATTTCTTGGCCTGCATCCTTGATAAATCCGTCATTATTATCCAAAGTCACAACTACAGAAGCATAATTGAGCGGTTTACGACTTTCAGTTCCAGCAAAGATGACATCCGGCATCTTACCACCACGGAGACTCTTAACACTTGACTCCCCCAAGGCCCAACGCAGACTTTCTGTAATATTCGACTTTCCAGATCCATTGGGTCCAACGACGGCCGTCACACCTTGGTCAAAGACGACCTTGGTTTTATCAGCAAAAGACTTGAATCCTTGAATTTCGATTTCCTTTAAATACATGAATCCAGCCCTTTCTCAACGGCATTTTTGGCAGCTTCCTGCTCTGCTAATTTCTTAGAACGACCTTGTCCTTGACCGATACTCTTACCTTCAACCAGAACTTCTACATCAAAGACCTTATCGTGGGCAGGCCCTGTTTCAGAAATGACCTGATAACAAATAGCCACATCCCCATTGACCTGAAGTAACTCTTGGAGATGGGTTTTGTAGTCTGTAATCATCTCAAACTCGCCTGCTTCAACCTTAGGAATCATGACTTGATAGATAAATTCCTTGACCTTGGCCACATCCTTGTCTAAAAGTAGGGCACCAAGAAAGGCTTCAAAGGCATCACCAAGTATGGTGTCACGGTTGCGACCACCCGATTTTTCTTCCCCCTTACCAAGCTTAATAAACTGGTCAAACTGGCAATCACGCGCAAAACCAGCCAAACTCTCCTCGCGAACAATCATGGCACGGAGTTTGGACAAATCACCCTCAGGCTTTTTAGGATATTTTTTATACAGATATTCTGAAATCAATAACTGTAGAACAGCGTCTCCTAAAAATTCCAAGCGCTCATTGTGTGAAATTTTTAAGAGGCGGTGCTCATTGGCATAACTCGTATGAGTAAAGGCAGTTTCCAATAAATTTTTGTCTGCAAATTCAATTGCAAAATGGTTCTTTAGTACAGTTTGTAATTCTTTCATACCAACCTCTTTCTAACTGATAACAGTCCTTTTTATTATATCAAAAAAAGCCCCTTGAGTCACTTTAAAACGGGAATGGAGGGGATTTGGTCATTCTATAGAATATGATTTTCAGTTTTATACTTCTTCAAACCACATCAGCTTCGCATTGCCGTACTCAAGTACAGTCTACGGCTAGCTTCCTAGTTTACTCTTTGATTTTCATTCAGTTTTAAGGGCCAATTTAGGGCTGTGTAAAGAAAAAAGCCCTACTAAAGGCTTTCTTAGGATCTTTACATCCACCCTGAGGGAATCGAACCCCCATCTCAAGAACCGGAATCTTACGTGATATCCATTACACTAAGGGTGGAAACTTGTTTTATTATAACAGAAATTTGCTCTAATAACAAGTTTTTTTCTAGTGAGATAGGCCGTCTTAGTGGGAAGCATCCCCATTCCAGATGGAGTTTTTCACGATCACATAATCAACATGTTTAAGGTCAGCAACCTGACGTCCACCTGCATAGGAAACAGCACTTTGAAGGTCTTGTTCCATCTCAGTTAAAGTGTCTTGCAGATGACCTTTGGCAGGAAGCAAGATACGTTTGCCTTCCACATTTTTGTAAGCACCTTTTTGATATTGTGAGGCTGAACCGTAATATTCTTTGAACTGTTCGCCATCGACTTCAATCGTGTTCCCTGGACTTTCGATGTGTCCTGCAAAGAGGGAGCCAATCATGACCATGCTGGCACCGAAACGGATAGACTTGGCAATATCGCCGTGAGTACGAATTCCTCCATCTGCAATGATTGGTTTACGTGCAGCCTTGGCACACCAACGGAGAGCAGCCAACTGCCAACCACCTGTACCAAAACCAGTCTTGACCTTGGTGATACAAACCTTACCAGGACCGATTCCAACCTTAGTAGCATCCGCACCAGCATTCTCCAATTCACGCACAGCTTCTGGTGTTCCCACATTTCCAGCAATGACAAAGGTATCTGGCAATTCTTTCTTGATGTGTTGAATCATAGAAATCACACTATCTGCATGACCATGTGCAATGTCAATCGTAATGTACTCAGGAGCATCAGCCTTGAGCTGGCTGACAAAATCATACTCATAATCCTTAACACCGACAGAGATAGAAGCAATGAGCCCTTGCTCGTGCATGCGTTTAATAAAAGGAATGCGTCCTGCCTCATCAAAACGATGCATAATGTAGAAGTAACCACCTTTAGCCAGTTGCTCTGCTACATTTTCATCCAAAATTGTCTGCATATTAGCTGGCACAACAGGTAGTTTAAAGGTGTGATTTCCTAGAGTGACACTTGTATCCGCTTCTGCACGGCTTTTAATCACACATTTATTTGGAATCAATTGAATATCTTCATAATCAAAAATTGGAAATTCATTTAACATATCGATGTCTCGTTTCTTTTGTAATGACCTACCTATGCTCTCGCATCACTACGCCTTTTCCGACGTTTCCTTAATTAATTATAAATCAAAGTACAGTTTTTGTCAAATAATTTTATAAATTAAAACGTATCGTTCGGTTTTTACTAGTGTAAATAACAAAAGAAAGGAGAGATTATTTTCTCCCCACTTCTTTAGTAATATTCCTTTTAAAAGTTTCTTCGGAGTTTTCCATCATTTCACAAAATTCACTATAGGATGAAGACTCCCGAGAAATTTGGATGGACCATTTCTTCAACAAAGCTCCATAACCTGCTAGCTTCCCTATCTCATTATCAACAACCTTGTCCTCGCTCGGAAAAACAAGACCAGCTTTCTCAGCTTCTAAAATATAAGAATAAGAAATCAGCTGGAATAAGTCCTCACGATTGATCCCTTTTTCAGTGAACTCTAGTTTTTTATATTTAGCATCTAAAACGATTTTTAACTCTTGATGATAAAAATCTGGATATACTTTCCGTTTCCCAACAGAAAATACCGAAATACCACCTAGTTTTTCTTTATTACGTGGATGGATGAAATCTTTTGGCAACAAGGTATGAACATACTCTTCCCAAAGCCAGGCAACATCAAAAAGAATACCATGAATTTTTTGATCTTGATACCCTAAGCCGTGCTTTTCTTGGTTTAGGATCATCAGACAAAGTTCTTGTAACTTTCTGTACTCGTGAAAGTATGCATGACGTATAGGTTTAGATTGATTTCCCCGAATAATCTTAGCACGATCAGCTAGTTTATAAGAGGGCGTTACACGCACGATTTCTGCTACATTTTCACGACTAGTCAAGAGATTATCAAGAACCCCTTGCCCAATGCTTTTCTGGTTCTTAATGTATTCAATAGTGTGACGGACCAACTGCATGAGGGGATTATCATAGGTGAACTCTCTCGTTGTGTAGGCAATATTTCCCGTGAAAAGAAGATTTTTCTTGAGATGATTTCTTACATCAATCACTCCCTTAACATGACTGTCATTATGAGAAAATCTCTGGTATTCCTTATAAAGACCTTTTCGAATAGCAGCTTGAAGATACTTGGGGAAGAGATACATCAAAAGTTGATAAAGCCTCTCTTCACGAGACAAAGCAACATCTAAACTAGTGAGATTGATATGAAGAACCTTGTGTAAGAGATAATGCAAAAAATTGTCATTATTCTCATCAGAAAAGCGAGAGGAAATCGTTAATCTTTCCTGACCACACCCCAGAAAACCAATCACATTTCCAGTCTTGATTTTCTGATTAACTGTTTCAAAGATTTTTTGGTCCTTCTCTAAGTCAGGAGAATTCTTCAAATCATTTGGAAAAATGAAAATACGTTCATTTTGGGATAGACTTTCCAAGGTTCTATCTAAAAGAAGATTGCTTAGTTTAGGATATTCTTCAACAAATTCTTCTTTAACAATCTTGTGTTGATTATCAGTGATCCGCATTATCGTTTTCATCGCCTTCATTGTTATCAGCTACCGCCTGATCTTTTTGCTCATTCTTTGTCAGATCGAATGCTTTTTTCAATGTTTCTAGAGTTTCAGCTTCATCATAAGAACCACGTACATAATCTTCCAAAAGCGGTTGGAGATAATCAGACCAGAGTAATTCATAATTAAATTTTACTTCTTTTAACCTCAGGAAATAACTTGGTCCGATATGATAATGACTGTTTAGCTCCTGAACGTTCTCGATAGCAGCATTTAAGTTTCTTAAACGTTTTTTCGCTTCTTTTGCTTCATCACCGAGAACATCGTCTAGCATACCAACTTGACTCTCGGCAGTAACTTCAACAAAACGGAAGCGACGACGCATAGCAAAATCAAAGGTATCTACCGAACGGTCAATATCATTCATTGTTCCAATTATGTAAACATTTTCGGGGATATAAAACTTTTCATCAGTTTCGTGTAGATTTGCATATTGGGTAGAAACACTTCCCTTTTCACCACGATAGCCAGGGTCAATAGAGAAAAAGAGTTCACCAAAAATCTTAGAAATCTCCCCACGGTTGATTTCATCGATGATGAAGACAAAATTATCTTGACCTCCGGTTTTCTTAGCGTCTCTAGCTTTCTGACAAAACTTCTTAAAAATGCCATCTTGGAGCTTAAACTCAATAGCTCCATCCCCATTTGATACCGGTCTCAACCCCTCTACAAAATCCGTATAATCATAGGAAGGGTGAAACTGTACAAAGCCGATTTGATCTTTATTACCATTTGTTAACTCCA
The DNA here is from genome assembly GCF_041432365.1 of Streptococcus sp. 20925_1_69. Classification (GTDB taxonomy): domain Bacteria; phylum Bacillota; class Bacilli; order Lactobacillales; family Streptococcaceae; genus Streptococcus. Next base: position 16,746 of record NZ_JAPVZL010000010.1, on the reverse strand, counting down.
CAGCAATTTCTTTAGCAAGGTAAGTTTTTCCCGTACCTGGCGCACCGTGTAGGATAAGATTTGGAGACTTTAATAGAGATTGAGTTAATTGATGACGAAAATTGTTTGATGAATCCATTGTACTATTTTCCATAAAAAGCTTAGAATACTCAAAAAGCATAGTTCCTAATTTCGATGGCTCCAACTCAGGATAAGTTTTGGACACCAGTTCAATTATTTTATGATTTTGCAGATAAGGTCCACCTTGATTTGTCTGAGAAACAAAGTGGCTCCAAAATTCTTTCTGACTATTAATATTTACACCAAAGAAAGGATTTCCCTCAGAATATATACAAAGTAATTTTGTCACCATAGCAGAACGACCAATAAATTCATTTGTTGATCTTTTCATATCAAAAATAGGATTTTCAAAGTTAAAACGAATACCTTCTTTGATAATTTCATGCAAATCTGATTTTAATTTTGAAAATCGCTGATCCAACTCTGAAAGCGGAATGACTTTATTACCTTGATCTTTATAACTCTTTGTTTTTTCATTCCAATAAATCCCGAATTTTGAAGCTGAGCCACCAGAAATTCCAAGAAATAGATTTTTGTATTTTCCCTTCTCAAGAGCGTAGCATAAAGACTTATTTTGCTGTCCCTTTCCTATTACATATTCATCGATTGACATTGTTAAAATCCTATTCAAAGGCCATTCCTGGAGAAACTCTTCTTTTAATTTATCATTAAACTTTTCACCAGCAGTTGCCTTATTTAATAACTCTTCTTTATTTAGACTATACCATTTATAAAAATCTTCTAAACTAACTTTTCTTTTATTCATCAATCTAACCCCTTTTGCTAATGATGTTTAAATATTAGCATTACTTATTAACATATATTTTATAAATAGAATACCATATTCTATAGAAAAAGAAAAGAATTTCTAAAGAAAAAGCCTAGTGTAGAGACTTTATTTCCTCATACTACTAGACTTCTTTTTTATCTTAATAATACTCACCCTGGCGGTAGTCCCATGAGTTAAAGGTATCTGAGAGATGCATCATGATTTTATCAATGTCAAGCCCTTTGCGGATTACAACTGGAGCTGGTGAAGTTGAACGTGCTCCTCCTTGTTCTGGGATGAGTTTGCCGTCTTTATCAACCATAGAGACCATCACACCCTGCTCGTAGCGAGTTTCAATCGTTTTGTCTGGTTGGATGGATGCCACATAGTCGTCTGCCTCGATAACAAGGTCAACAGCTCCTTCGATGCGTTCTCCGATACCTTCTACCTTACCACGGTTTCCTTTTCCAGATGGATTTGCAGATGAGGCGTAGACCATCTTTCCTTCTTCCCAAAGTTTGGCAGCCAATTGTTCACCAGCTTTCCCAAACTTGATAACAAAACAGCTAGTACCACGCACGTCAGTCATCAGCTCTTCACGGCCATCCCCATACGCTTTGAGTTTTTCAAAGGCTTCTGGTTTCCATGGAAGGATACAACCAAGAAGAATGTCTTCGTCCCAATGTTTTTGGTAGAAGGCTTCAATTTCTGGATTGAGTTGTGCTAAGGCGCGAAGCTCATCCATGCTACCACAGAGAACAACACCTGGTTTGTTACGATTACGTTCTTTAGCTGCGAACTTACGCTCAAGTCCTGCCTTATCGCTAGTCATGATGATGTAACCAACTTTAGTAGGGCAAACGATACATCCGCCCTCACCTTTTAAAATGTCATAGCCTTCTTGTGAAAGTGTTCCGTTCCATTGAATGTGTTTTGTCATAGTTCTATTTCCTTTTCTAATTTTCTTCTAATCCTGCCAGTAGGCTGGTCGTTGTTTTTCATAGGCAGCAATCAAATCTTCATACTGCAAAGTAATACCGATATCATCCAAACCATTTAAGAGCTTGTGTTTCCACTCGCTATCAATTTCAAAAGTGAATTCTCCAACTGGTGAGATGATTTTTTGTCGTTCCAAGTCCACAGTTACCTGGTCACTTGGTTGTAGCTGAGCTAGTTTCTCTCGAACCTCTCTGGGCTGTACAATAGGCAACATGCCATTATTGAGTTCATTATTGTAATGAATATCCCCAAAAGACCCTGCAATTACGACTTTAAAACCATAGTCAGATAGAGCCCAAGCTGCGTGTTCCCTCGAAGAACCTGCGCCAAAGTTATCCCCTGAGATGAGAATACTTGCTTTACGATATTCAGGCCGGTTAAAGACAAAGTCTGGATCCTCGGTGTATTTGTCATCCAGATAACGCCAAGCATACATGAGGTACTTACCAAAGCCTTTTTTATCAATCAACTTTAGAAACTGCTTGGGTAGGATTTGGTCGGTGTCGATGTTATCATTCATGAGAGGAACGGTTGTTCCCGTATAAACTGTAAATTTCTCCATATCCTCTCCTTACTGAGCTTCTGGCATTTGCCGAACATCTACAAAGCGCCCTGCGATAGCTGCCGCAGCTGCCATGGCTGGACTGCAGAGATGGGTCTTAGCGCCAAATCCTTGTCTGTCCTCAAAGTTCCGATTGCTGGTTGAGGCACAGTGGACACCATCAGGTACCTTGTCAGGATTCATCCCTAGGCACATAGAGCAACCGGGGTCTCTCCACTCAAATCCAGCATCTAGGAAGACCTTGTCTAAGCCCAACTTCTCAGCAGCTCGTTTGACAGGACGAGAGCCCGGAACCACAATTGCTGTTAGATTAGGAGCGATTTTCTTCCCTTTGACAAATCGGGCAGCCAGTTGTAAATCGCTGAGACGAGCATTGGTACATGAACCGATAAAGATATAACCTAGCTCAATATCTGCTGGCTTTTGACCAGGCTCCAAGTTCATATAATTGTAAGCTCGTTCATCATTCATATCCTTAATTTCTGGGAAACTACTGTCAAAGTCAACCCCCATAGCAGGGTTGGTTCCCCAGGTCACCATAGGAGCAAGGTCTGAGACATCCATCTGGATAACCTTATCGTAAACAGCATCATCATCACTGACAAGGGTTTTCCAATCAGCCACAGCCTCTTCAAAGTCCTCTGGAATGCATTCCCGTCCCTTGAGATAATCATAGGTGGTTTGATCCGGATTCATAATTCCCATCTTGGATCCAAACTCAATGGACATATTGCAAATGGTCATTCGCTCTTCCATGCTCAGTGCATCAATAGCCTGCCCTCTATATTCCACCACATAGCCAACACCGCAAGCAACACCGTACTTGGCAATCAAGGCTAAAATGAAATCCTTGGAATAAACTCCTTTTTGAGGAACTCCAGTGAATTCCACCAACATTTTCTTGGGTTTAACCTGCCAGAGTGTCTGAGTAGCGAAGACATGCTCAACCTCACTGGTCCCAATCCCAAAGGCAATAGCTCCAAAAGCCCCGTGGGTTGCCGTATGGCTATCTCCGCAGACAATGAATTTCCCTGGTTGGGTTCGTCCTGTTTCTGGACCCACCATGTGCACGATTCCTTGCTTTTCGGAACCGTGGGCCGCATGTTCAATCCCAAATTCCTCAACATTCTCAGCTAGCTTATCAATTTGAGCCTTGGAAATGACATCTCGAATATCGTAGATATTAACCGTTGGGACGTTGTGGTCAAAGGTGCCAAATGTCAAGTCTGGTCGTCTCAATTTGCGACCGGCATCTCGTAATCCTTGAAAAGCCTGAGGGCTGGTCACTTCATGAATATAGTGCTGGTCCACATACATGAGTTGGGGTTGCCCCTCTTCTCCTGTGATGACATGACGGTCCCATAATTTATCAAAAATCGATTTTCCTGCCATCCATTACCTCCAAATATAATATAAGGCTACTAGTGTGGTCACCATCCCAAGAAACCAAACTGTTTTAAAGTACCATTTTCTAGTCTTGTGGTGAAAAGTGATTCCTGCTAACCAAGCACCAAAACCACCACAAGTAAAGGCTAAAATGAGTAAGATTTTCTCTGGGATGCGCCAAGCTCTTCTCCTTGCTTTAGATTTGTCAATACCATAAATCAAGAAAACTATAACATTCCAAATCAAAAGGACTAGAGTAATTTTTTCGTCTAACTTCATAACCTTGCAATAATAGCTTCCGTCATTTCCTTGGTCGAAGCCTGTCCACCTATATCTCTTGTTAAAATGCCAGCTCCCAAACTTGCCTCAACAGCACGCTCGATACGCTCTGCATCCTCATAACGTCCAAAACTATCTCTCAACATCATGGCCACTGATAAAATCATGGAGATAGGATTTGCAATTCCTTGACCAGCAATATCAGGTGCTGAACCGTGAATAGGTTCATAGAGACTTGGTCCATTTTCAGAATGACTGGCTGATGGCATGACTCCAAGTGTGCCAGATAGAACGCTTGATTCATCAGATAAGATATCTCCAAAAAGATTCTCCGTCACGATGACATCAAACTTGGCAGGATTAGTAATCATAAGCATAGCAGCTGAGTCCACCAGCTGGTGCTCCAAGGTTACATCTGGGAAATCCTGCGCGACTTCCTCAGCCACTTTCCGCCAGAGTTTTGAGGTCGCTAGAACATTTTGCTTATCGATACTAGTAACGATTTTTCTGCGATTTCTTGCAATTTCAAAGGCCTTACGAATAATCCGCTCCACTTCCTCATAGCTATAGTCGTTGATATCACGCGCCTTTCGCTCTTCAAGAATATGATCCCCAAAGTAAATTCCGCCAGTCAACTCACGCACCACGACAAAGTCCACACCAACAATTCGTTCTGGTTTGAGAGGTGACAAATGCTTGAGACTATCAAATATTTTGACTGGGCGAATATTGGCATAGAGATTGAGTTCCTTACGGAGAGCTAGCAAGCCTTGTTCAGGGCGAATCGCTGCTCCATCATACTGAGGACTACCGATAGCTGCTAGGAGAATAGCATCTGCTTCACGACATACCTTGAGGGTTTCATTAGGTAAGGGATGCCCTGCAGCATCGATACCTGCACCTCCGAAGGGTCGTCTGTCAATCTCATAGTCAAAACCTGTTTTTTCAGCTAGAGCTTCCAGAACCTCTAAACCAGCCTCCATGATTTCTGGGCCAATTCCGTCCCCTGCTAGAGCTACTATTTTCTTTGTCATAGCATTCTCCTTTACACACTAGGCATGTCACGATAGGAAACACTGTGTCCTATCTCACCAGCATTCTCTTTTTGAACAAAGGTATTAGCATTGATGTAGGCAATAGCTGAAGCCTTTAGCACATCGAAATCAAGACCTGCTGCGTTAAAGATAGTTTCTGTATCTCTGTTTTCAACAGTGACCAAGACCCGAGCCTGGGCATCAATTCCATCTGTCACCGCGTCAATGGTATAGGACACCAAGCGGACGGATTGATTAAAGAACTTGTCGATAGCGTTAAAGATTGCTTCAACAGAACCTTGTCCTGTCGCATTAAATTCGACTTTCTCACCTTCCATATTAGCTAGGCTGACGAGTGCTTCGATGTCATTATCTGCATGAGTTTGCAGTTGTAAATCATCAAAGTGGAAGCCTTCTGGGTTTTCAACCATAGTTCCAGCGACCAGCGCTCGAATATCTGCATCTGTGATTTCTTGCTTCTTGTCTGCTAGCGCCTTGAACTTCGCAAAGAGTGGTTTGATATCCTCTTCTGTAAAATCTAGTGCCAGTTCTCTTAGTTTCTCAACAAAGGCATGGCGACCAGACAATTTTCCAAGCGGAAGACTATTACTCTTAACACCAACCAATTCAGGGGTGATGATTTCATAGGTAAGAGGATTTTTAAGAACTCCATCTTGGTGAATACCAGATTCGTGAGAGAAGGCATTGCCACCGACCACAGCCTTGTTTTTAGGAACTGGGATACCTGAGAAGCGAGAAACCATTTCTGACGTATTCATTGTTTCATCCAAAACAATATCACTAGTTGCTTGGAAGAAATCCTCACGAATCTTCAAAGCAACAGCTACTTCTTCAAGAGCAACATTACCTGCGCGTTCACCGATACCATTAATAGTTCCCTGGACACGTCCAGCACCGTGTTTAATTGCTGTCAAAGTATTTGCAGTTGCCATACCGAGATCATCGTGACAGTGGACACCAAAGACAACTTTATGATCTGATTTAACATTTTCAGTCAAGTGATCAAAGATGCGTGCAAACTCTTCTGGAGTCGTAAATCCAACTGTGTCAGGGATATTTATATAAGAAGCACCTGCATCGACAGCTGTTTGAACAACTTGCAGGAGGAAATCCAACTCTGTTCTAGTCGCATCTTCTGGAGAGAATTCAACCACTTCAAACTTAGAACGTGCATAAGAAACATGCTCCTTAATAGCTTCTAAAATCTCTTCCTTGCTCTTATTGAGCTTATACTTGCGGTGAATCGGACTGGTAGCGATAAAGACGTGAACCTGTGGATACTTGGCATCCTTAAGTGCCTCATAACAAGCATCAATATCAGACTTGACAGAACGAGCTAATCCTGTCACTGCTGTTTTTTTCATAGCTTTAGCAATTTCTTGAACGGCTATAAATGAATCTGGACTAGCAGCCGGAAAACCAGCTTCAATTACAGAAATTCCCCATTTCTCCAGCTGTCTTGCAATGGAAACTTTTTCCTTTATTGAGAAGTTAACACCAGGTGTTTGTTCCCCATCACGAAGACTTGTATCAAAAAATTCAACTTTACGCATAAGATTTCCCCTTTTCCAAATATGGTTTTAAAAAAACATCTCGCTTAGAGGTCCAAGCGAGATGTTGATTCACTCCCGCTTGGTAAGCCAAACAGGACTAATGCTTTTTGCACTAGCCCGAGTACCCCAACAACAAAGCAAATTGATTAAACTTAGCTGTTTTCATGTTTGACTTTCTCCTTCGTTTGATATCTTGTTTAGTATTTTAGCATAGGCAAAAGCGCTTGTCAAGAAAAAATCAAATATTTTCTGAAAATTTCTTCAGTATAGAATATTTAGCTAATTGAAAATTATTGAAAATCCTTGAAATATTTCATTTTTTAGAAGTTAAATTCCAACTTTTTTCTATCAATTCCAGTACTATTTCATCTGACAAAGTATCATCAAAAGCCACACTAATCCAGTAGCGTTTGTTCATATGAAAAGCTGGATAAAAGCCCTTTTGTGAAAGCAGGTCCACTACTTGATCATGTTTGAGGTTGACTGCTTCGACTAGACCTTCTCTCCCCTTATCTAGCCTATCCCAAGGTATTCTCATCAAAACAGCATACCATTTTTTATTGCCTTCATGTCTTAAGACTGCCGTATCAGGCGATTTCTCCCACAGATACTCCAACTGATTAGCATACTTTTCCTGAATCTGAGCCATGATACGCTTAGTCTGAGGACAGATAAAATCCTGTACCTCAAAACAAGCCTTCCGAATCTGGTAGAGAATCTCCAGACAAGCCTCACGGACACTTGCAACAAAACTTCCTTTAAAACTTTCCATATGAACGTGAGGATAGAGGTCACCGGTTTCCTGGTCAAAGACCTGAAAACTCACATTATCAGTAGTGATAGACACAGTCATGATAAAATCACCCTGCAAAATATGGCAACTATAAGTCCAGGCTCCACTATTTTCTACAAAACCATAGGCACGAGCCTTTTCTTGATTAAACTGATAGGATTTAAAAATTTCAAACATAAGTGAAAACTGCTACCAAAAGCTAGCAGTTCCTTTCTATTTTTTAAAAGACAACCTTGGTTCCATGCAATTGTGTCACACCTAGCTGGTCGATAAAGATTTGACGGTTGTCCAAGTCAATCCCCCCACCTGGTAAAATTTCAATTTTACCTTTAGCATATTCCAAAATTCTGTGATAGTGAGCAAAACGTTTTTCTAAGAAATCCCCAGACACACCAGCACGAGTCAGGATTCGAGTGACACCGGCTTGGCTGAGCCAGTCAATTGCTTCCAGTTGATCTTCATCACTTAATTCATCAAAGGCCATGTGAAAGACAATTTCCATTCCTTTTGATGCAGCAATTAACTTCTCCAGATTAGACTTATCCAACTTCTTATCAGCAGTTAAAGCTCCAAATACAACCCCTTGACTTCCAGCCTGAGCAGTTAACCGAATGTCTTCTAGCATAATAGCAATTTCTAGGTCATCATAGACAAAGTCGCCACCACGTGGACGAATCATGGTCATAATGGTCGTATCGTAGTTAGATGCCAATTCTACCGCTGTCTTGGTCACTCCATAGCTTGGTGTTGTTCCTCCCACTGCTAGATTATCACAGAGTTCGATTCGACGAGCTCCAGCCTCCATCGCTTTTTCAAGCAAGGTCACATTTTCAGCACAAAATTCGTAAATCATTTGATTCTCCTTGAAGATTACTTTAAATTTATTATATCATATTGTTGTGAATATGCTTTCATTTTTATCAAGGGAAATAGTTACAAATTTTACTTATTCTTTGTCTGGAATGACCTTGAAGAGATAATAGGTGATAAAGATGGTCAAGGCTCCTAGACCAATTTTGACAGGTAAGAGAGGGGCAAAATAAATTGAAATTCCCATCAAAATGTAGATAGATACGATGATTTTTTTCTTACGTTCACGCGCAATAGACTTAGTCTCACGAAAATCAGCTACATATGCTTGATAGAGCTTGGTATGATAAAGCCAGTCTTCGAAACGCTTGGAACTTCTGGAGAAACAAGCAATAGACAGCAAAAGAAAGGGAGTTGTAGGCAACAAGGGTAATACAACCCCAACAATAGCCAAAGCCAGTGATAAAAAACCAATTATCAGATAAATAATACGCATAACTTCTCCTAGTTAATACTCTTCGAAAATCTCTTCAAACCACGTCAACGTCGCCTTACCGTAGGTATGGTTCCTGACTTCGTCAGTCTCATCTGCAACCTCAAAGCAGTGCTTTGAGCAACCTGCGGTTAGTTTCCTAGTTTGCTCTTTGATTTTCATTGAGTATAAAATAATCTTCTTCTAGTTTCGCATACAATGATGAATTTTGTCAAGTTCTAACCAAAAAGAGCCTGAAATTCACTTTCAGGACTCTCCTCTTATTTAATCTTTTCTTCTTCGTAATCACCATTACTGCAAACAACCTGCTTGCCACCTCCACGGACTTTTTTCTCCATGAGGAAGTTGCCACATTTTGGACAGTCACGACCAACAGGTTTATCCCAAGAGGTAAACTCACAGTCTGGGTAGCGATTGCAACCATAGAAGAGGCGATTACGTTTGGTTTTACGCTCAATGATTTGTCCCTGATGACAACTCGGACACTCAACACCAATCTCTTTCACGATTGCTTGGGTATGACGGCAATCTGGAAAATTGCTACAAGCGTAGAACTTACCAAAACGACCAAGTTTAATGACCATGGGACTGCCACACACTTCACAATCAAATCCAGCCGGTTCATCCTTGATTTGGATTTTTTCCATTTCTTCTTCAGCCTTGGCGACTTCTTTGGAGAATGGTTTGTAAAAGGCATCAATGACACGTTGCCACTGCTCTTTTCCAACTTCGACATCATCCAGCTTGCCTTCCATTTCAGCTGTGAAAGTCACGTTTACGATATCTGGGAAATATTCAACAATGAGCTTGTTAACAATTTCTCCCAACTCTGTCGGTTCAAAACGTTTGGCTACAAGGCGGACATAATAACGTTTCTGAATGGTTTCAATGGTTGGCGCGTAGGTGGACGGACGTCCAACCCCATTTTCCTCCAAGGTCTTAATCAGAGTCGCTTCAGAATAACGAGCAGGCGGTTGAGTGAAATGTTGCTCTGGTTTGCTATTGACTTGTTTGACCACATCTCCAACAGCCATATCTGGTAACATTTTATTCTTGTCAGAATCATTATAAATGGCAAGATAACCATCAAACTTAACCTGACTACCATTGGCAGCAAATTGAACCCCATTTTGAGACAATTTAACAGCCATGGTATCAAAGACAGCAGCTGTCATCTGGCTAGCCACAAAACGATTCCAGATAAGGGTATAGAGCTTGAGCTGGTCCTTGTCCAGATACTTAGCAATACTTTCAGGTGTATTAAAAACACTAGACGGGCGAATAGCCTCGTGGGCATCCTGAGCACCTGATGCGTTTTTCACCTTGCTACCATGCTTAGAATACTTGCTACCAAAACGGTCCGTAATGAAACTTGCTGCTTCGTTCTGTGCCACTGGACTGATACGAGTCGAATCAGTACGCATATAGGTAATCAAACCTTGGACGCCAGAACCGATATTAATCCCCTCATAGAGCTGTTGGGCAACCATCATGGTTTTTCGAGTACGGAAATTGATTTTATTGGCAGCATCCATCTGCATAGATGAAGTGGTATAGGGTAAAGGAGCATTGCGTTTGCGCTCTTTCTTATCCACCTGATCCACTGAAAAGTCTTTACTGGTCAGACGAGACAGGACTTCCTTGACCTCGTCATTGCTAGTCAGTTTCAGCTTTTTACCATCCACTCCATAGAAGGAAGCCTGAAATTGCTTGGTTCCCTTTTTAAAGACAGCATCAATTGTCCAGTATTCTTCTGGCTGGAAGGCGTTAATTTCATTCTCACGATCAATGATTAACTTAAGAGCAATAGATTGAACACGACCAGCTGACAAGCCTTTCTTGACCTTCTTCCACAAAATAGGCGAAATCGAATACCCTACCAAGCGGTCCAAAACACGACGAGCCTGTTGGGCATCAACCAAGTCCATATCAATCTTGCGTGGTTCTTTAAAAGCATTTTTGACTGCATCCTTGGTGATTTCATTAAAGACCACACGGTTGGCATCATTTTCATCCAAGTTGAGAATATGGGCCAAATGCCAAGAAATCGCTTCTCCTTCACGGTCCGGGTCACTCGCCAGAAAGACTTTATTAGCTTTTTTGGCTTCTTTTTTCAAGTCATTGATGAGAGGGCCTTTTCCTCGGATATTGATATATTGCGGTTCATAATTATTTTCAATATCGACTGACATACTGGATTTCTTCAAATCACGGATATGCCCGACACTGGCTAAAACCTTGTAGTTTCTGCCTAGATATTTTTCAATCGTCTTGGCCTTAGCAGGCGACTCCACGATTACTAGATTTTTTTTAACTGTTGATTTTTTCTTTTTTGTTGCCGTAGCCACAGTATCACACCTTTTCAAAGTAATAAACTTTATAAAGTGTAAACCATTTTGCCATAACTGTCAAGACTTAGCACCTATATATAGAAGAAAAGTTTGTTTAGAAAGAGAAATTTCGTCTTAAAATTCAAATTCCGCAAGAACATCCTTCCCACTTGTAACCAATTTTGCCCCTTCTTGAATCAAATGATGGCAACCGTCTGATAGTCCATCTAAAATGCTACTAGGTATAGCAAAGACGTCACGCCCTTCTTCCATTGCCCTCTCACAGGTAATAAGACTACCTGAGCGCATCTTGGCCTCTGCTACAATCACACCACGGCAAAGTCCAGCAATAATGCGATTACGGGCAGGAAAATGAAATTTCAGAGGTTGTTCACCAGGTCCATACTCACTGAGAACCAGATGATCATTGCTGATGTAGTCTTGCAAGCGTTTATTGGCTTTAGGATAAAACACATCCAGTCCTGTTCCAATCACTGCAATGGTTTTTCCGCCGTTCTGAAGAGCAGCCATATGGGCTGCTGTGTCAATCCCCTTGGCTAATCCACTGACAATAACCAGTTCATTTTCCAAGCCCTGAATGACTTTTTCAACTGACTTAGCTCCCTGTTTGCTACAAGCACGACTGCCCACGACTGCTACCTTAGGAAATTTCAAGAGGTCAAGATTTCCCTTGTAAAATAAAAGTACAGGCGCATCATATATTTCACTCAAATCCCAAGGATAACAGTCATCTAAAATAGAGAAAGATGGAAATTTTTGAAACTCCTTCTCCAAATGCGCATCGTCTATCTGAAAATAACGTTCCATAAAAACAGCTGGATTTCGGCAACCTGATATATCTGCAATATCACCCAACAAAAGCTCCTGATCAACATTTTCACCGTATTCTAGTACTTTCAAAATCTGTTGATTGGTCAAACCTGATTTTTTTAACTTATAGATTTCATAGTTTGTGATTTTCATAAATATCTCCATTTCTTTTTCTACTCATCTATTTATTCGTAAAAAATCAAAAAAACATCCGACTATTTTGTCAGATGTTGAAATCTTTAATTTTCGTTTTTAAGAATTTCTTCTAATTTATGGTAGTCTTGGACGCTATCGATCTCATAGATGCTATTACCTTCTAATTCTTCGACATAGACATCTAGCTCTTTGATATTATCCTTAACCATATTGTCCCAGTATAGATCAACAAATTCTCCACTTGCATAAGCCTTGTCGATAAAGCTGACAATCTTTTCTGCAGTTGGAGCATCCCAGAAGGATACACCACTAAGGATGCGACCCGCCTTGCTATCAACAATAATGTCTTGAACCTTGTAGTCATCTCCATAGACCAAGAACCATTCGTTGGTACAATCTTCACGATAAACACTAAAATAAGTCGAACGTGTCAAATCATTACGGAACATATTTTTAAAGAGATAGTTATCTGCATCAATAACATAGCTGTTGGCCAATTCTTCTTTTACAAGATAGAGAGAGTAAAAGTTATTGTAGTCAGCGTATTTATCATTGAAGACGAGGCGAACACCGTATTTTTCTTTTAAGTAATCGAATTGTTCTTTAAGGTAGCCAACGATGATGATAATGTCGTTAATTCCTTTTTCTTTAAGAAACTCAATTTGGTATTCAATCAAAGGTTTTTGATTAACCTGAACCAAGGCTTTAGGGGTATTTTCAGTCATAGGACGCAAGCGAGTTCCCAATCCCGCTGCTAAGATGATGGCTTTCTCACGAATCTCCTTTATTCTTTAATAATAATATAAACTCCAGCAATGACGACAAGTGACGTAATAATTGTCAGCATATCTAGAGGTGCACCCAAGAAAACAACTGCAAACAAGACAGTCCAAACTACATAACTCACGTTCAAGCCTGTAGCTTTAGCAGGTTGCAAGCGATTGATAGCGATATAATAAGCCAAGTAGGAAATCATATCAAAGGCTGCAAAGACAATCATAAGACCTAGCAATTGTCCATTGGCCACTTCTGAAAATGATTGATGAGAGAAGAGCACAATCACAAGATAGGACAAGAATGAAGTCACTTGACGGATTAAGAGGGCTTCGATTTCACTTAATTCACTTTCCATAGCAAAAGAGCTAAGGACACTTTCACTCCCCCATGCAATGGCACAAACCAAAGCACAGAGAATCCCAATGTAGAAGGAATTGACCTGTTCAACCTTATAGGTCTGGGCAATAATTCCTGCAATAATCAAGATAATCCCAAACACAGTATTTTTCGAAATCTTGTGCTTCAAGAAGAAGAAAGCCAATAAAACTGAAATCGCAGGGTAAATAGCTGATACAGATGAAGCTAAAGAACTTCCGATATACTTAACTGCATAAAGATTGGCCTGCATACCGATAGGGCCTGCTAGTAAGGCTCCGATGATAACACTAACATTGCGAATATTTAAGAAAATTGAGAGACGAACTTTTCCTTCTTTTATCAAGAGAAAAGCTAGTAAGATAAAGATACTCAAGAAATCGTGAGCAGCGGCCACCACAAAGGGCGACAAATCTGTAAAAATCGAAAAGATATAAGCACTAATCGTTAGACCTAACCCCCAAAAAATACCTGAGAGTAAACCAAAAGAAACTCCATTTTTATTTTTCATCTGAACCTCCATAATATGACAAACCTTTAACAGCTCTTTGGTAACGACTCACACCATAGTCACCAAAATCTGCACCTTGCTCTTCTTTGTAGACTGTCCATAGACTCCAAATAGCATCTTGCAAAATGCAATCTTTTCACGAGAGACAGGTGTTTGCTCACTCTCATAGTGAGATAAGAATGCTTCTTCCTCTTGACGAGTGACTTCAGACTCTAAAAAGAGGGCAGCCAAATCCCACATTGGATCGTTCATTGATGAATATTCCCAGTCAATCAAATAAAGTCGTCCTTGAGGTGATTCGATAAAGTTTTCAGGCACTAAATCGATATGACAAGATTTCCTGTCAACACCTAAGTCAGCCAGTCTTTTCTCTAAGGAGAAGACTTCTTCTCGAAGAGCTTCATAGTTGGCATAAGGGATTTTCTCTTCAATCAAGGATTCGTATTTTTTAATTTCTTCAAAAGGAGCAAATTCTCCTCTTAATTCCTTACCAGACGCATGGATGGTTTGTAATATTGGAGCAATTTTATCAAATTTGGTCTTGATTGACGTTGAATCAAGCGTAATCGCAGATTCGATATACTCATTTACTTTGTACCAGCTTCAATATCAAAAAGATAATTTTTTACATCTAAGTCTAAATCCTTTAGTAGTTCAAGATTGTACTTTTCATCTTGACGATTGATCAGTTTTTCAGTCCCTTTACCAAAGAATTTAACAATGTATTGCTTATTTGTTGTTTTGGCCAAATAGTTTTGATTGGTCATTCCCCCCAGTTGTTCAACACTGAGGACTTCCTCTTCTGCACTAAGTAAGGAAGAAATTTTTTCTTTAATGATTTTCTCCACAATTAACCTCCAGTTCTTATACTTCCCACTTAAACACGGTTTTAAAAGCTGTGTTTAAATCGGTTGCAAAGACACGGTGAATATCTTTAATTTCTCTTACAGGTTCTTCTAGATAAAGGATATTTTTAAGACGATTGGCAAATTTCTTGACTTCCATCATTTGGATGGCATTTTCAAAATCAATGCGACCAGAACGAGAGGACCCAACCAAGAGCAAGCCTTTTTCTAAGGCATCGCGAGTATTGAGATTGACTTTATACTCACTAACTCCCATCATAAGAATCGTTCCTTGAGGACGAATATAGCGAATCAAATCATTAATAGCTGGTCCAGTACCATCACCACCACAACACTCAAAAGCATGGTCAAAGGCCAAATCTTCAGGAATATTATCAGTAATATAGCATTCTTTGGCAAAAGAGAAGAGTTCCAACTTTTCCCAATGACGACCAATAACCACAATCTCTGCTTCTGGCAAAGTATAGTTGATAATATTGGCAACCACAAATGCTAAACTTCCATCTCCGATAACGGCAATTCGGTTCCGCTTGCTGTGAGCAAGAGTCAGTAAGCGATTCATGGCATGCATACCAACACTGACAAACTCTGTAATGGCTGCAACCGTGTCTTCGATAGCATCATAAGTCACCACACGGTCTTTAGGAAGAGAAACAAACTCTCTCATAAAGCCATCAAATCCACTAGACAAGAAATGGGTCCCTGTCATGTAGTTCTCATAGAATTCTTCATCACTCTGCATAGGAGGCTGATTAGGAATCATGACAACTTTTTGCCCAACCTCGTAGGTTCCTGTCGGATCAGAAATAACGGTTCCACATGATTCGTGAATCATTGCCATTGGAAGTTTTTTATTCAAAATCTTTGGATCACGTTTTCCTTGATAGTAACGCTGATCCGCATGACAGACAGCCATGTAGTTGGGGCGGATGAGGATATGATTCTCTTGGTCAATAGCCTCTTCCTGATATTTGACATTGATAAACTTAGGCTTAGTTAGTTGATAAATTTGATTAATCATTTTACTAGTCTTTCTCAATCATACTTTTTGCAATCTTCAAATCTGTTACGGTTGTAATTTTTAGATTTGAATATTCACCTTTGGCCAAGGCCACATCTTTTCCTTTGATCACAAAGATTTTACATGCATCTGTCAAAATTTCCTTATCTTCATCAGAAAGAGATCCATAAAGGTCCATGAAGTCCTTGCAACGGAATGTTTGAGGTGTTTGTCCTTGATAAAGGTGAGCACGATTTGGAATATCTGTAATAAATTGACCATTGGTACTTTCAACGATAGTATCAACCGCTTCTACCACTGTGTCCACTGCGTCATGATTTTGGGCAAGTTTAATATTGTCTTGAATCATGCGAAGTGTAATAAATGGACGAACAGAATCGTGGGTAACAACGATATCCTCTGGAGTAAGCGGACGATAAGCATCAATGGCTTCAATGATTTTCTCAATACTCGTATTACGGTCAGCACCACCCTTTGTAATGATGATACGTTCCTTATGAAGAGGAAGATATTTATCTACAAGATCTTCTGCATGAGAAACCCAGTCTCCATGAACCCCAACTACAATTTTTTCAATACTTGGTTCCAAGACAAATTTTTCAATTGTATGAATCAAAATAGGTCGATCACCTAGCTCTAAAAATTGTTTTGGCAAGTTACTGATTCCCATGCGTGTGCCAGTTCCACCAGCAAGAATTCCTGCATAAATCATCTATTTTCTCCTTTGTCTTACTAAAAAAACTTATTCTCTTTATTATACCACAATCTAGTCCTATCATGAAAGAAATACCGGCCCTCCCGTTCTAGAATAGGAGAATCGTAACTTCTCAAAGTAACTTCCATCTCTCTCCCAAAACTGGAAGTTACTCTCAGACGACGAATTATGCTAGAATTAAGTCTGAGACTTTTCGTGAGGAGGTACCTCATGCCGAAAAAACAAAAACATCTCACTCTAGAAGACCGTATTGACATCCAAACTGGAATCGGTCAACAAGAAACTTTCCGTTCCATCGCTGAGAAGATGGGAAAAGACCCGTCAACGATTTCAAAGTAAATCAAGCGCAATCGCATCATGCATCCAACATCCGTCAAATCTGATTGCACGGATTGCCCACTTCTC